>JAJZZU010000024.1 GCA_021797365.1 Pseudomonadota bacterium
TTGATGATGTGGATATTGTTGCGCTCGCCAAAGATATAGGGGCGCATTTTCGGGTGCCAGAAGCGGGTCTGATGTCCAAAATGGACCCCGGCCTCCAGCATTTCACGCATTGTGACGCTAGCCATGACATCTCTCCCAACGGGTTTGTCCACCGCAGGTCCCGGTCGCCGACTCAAGGCCCATGGCCCCAAGCACCCGAACGCCGTGACGACCTGCGTGCGATAATGCCTCGAAACGAGGACGCGAGGGGATCCTCGCGTGGCCGCATGCTACCACGGGTACGAGGCTCGTAACAGTACTGGGCGAATCGCGCGGCGACGACGCCATGGCCTTCCCAGGTTGAATACCGACGGCGGACAACGGACAATACACCGACATTCATTGTCGACCCCCCAGACTTCTGATGCCCATTACGATCAAGACCGAAGCCGAAATCCGCAAAATGCGCGTCGCCGGGCGGCTTGCCGCCGATGTCCTGGAGATGATCGCACCTCATGTGGTCCCCGGCATCACCACAGGCGAGCTCGACCGCATCTGTCATGACTATATCGTGTACACCCAAAAAGCGATCCCGGCGCCGCTCAATTACCGAGGCTTTCCGCGCTCCATCTGCACCTCGGTCAATCACCAGGTCTGTCACGGTATTCCCGGCGACCGTGTATTGAAGCGCGGCGACATCGTCAATATCGACATCACCGTGATCAAAGACGAGTATCACGGTGATACGAGTCGCATGTTCTATGTGGGAGAACCCTCGATCGCCGCGCGTCGCCTGACCGAGGTCACCTATGAATGCCTGGTGCGTGGCATACGACTCGTACGCCCCGGCATCCATCTGGGTGATATCGGTCACGCCATCCAGACCTTCGCCGAAGGCCAGCACTACTCAGTGGTGCGCGAATACTGCGGACACGGCATAGGCCGCGCCTTCCATGAGGACCCGCAGGTCCTGCATTACGGGCGCCCCGGGACCGGCGTGACGCTGGAGGCGGGCATGATCTTCACGATAGAGCCCATGATCAATCAGCGCGCCGCCGGGGTGAAGCTTCTGCCTGACAACTGGACGGTCGTCACCCGCGATCACGGCCTCTCCGCCCAATGGGAACACACGGTGTTGGTGACACCCTCCGGATACGAGGTCCTGACCCTGCGCCACGACGAGACCATCTAAAGGGCCACACATGGCGACCAAGGCCGTGGTGCCGATCCTAGACCCGGACATCACGCGATTTCGCGAGAGGCTGCGTGCCGGTGATGCGCGCCTGCGGGCCACGCACGACGCCGAACTGCCGCGCCGGCGCCGGGGACTCGGGATCCAGGCGCTTCAGCTACGCACGGCGCTGATTGATGATGTCCTGCGCGAGGCCTACGCCCGGCACGAGTCCTTGCTTCCGAATACCGTGTCCGTGGCGCTCGTGGCGGTTGGGGGCTACGGACGCGGCGAACTCCACCCCGCCTCCGATATCGACCTGCTGTTGCTCCAAGACAGCCCTCGATACGCCAATACCCAGGCCTTCGCCGAACCCTTCCTGCGCTTTCTCTGGGATATCGGCCTCACCGTGGGGCACAGCGTTCGATCGCATCACGACTGCCTGCGGGTCGCGCGCTCCGACATCACGGTCATGACCAACCTCATGGAGGCGCGCCTGTTGACCGGCGACGAGGCGCTGCTCGCGCGCCTCGCGCACGACCTCGCGTCGCCTTCTCTATGGTCCAGCGCGCGATTCTTTGACGCCAAACTCGCCGAGCAGCGCTCGCGTCACACCCGTTATGACGACACCGGCTACAACCTGGAACCGAACGTCAAGGAAGGCCCGGGGGGGCTGCGCGACATCCATACGATCGGCTGGATCACCCAGCGCCACTTCGGTTCCGCCGACCTCCATGACCTCGTCAAGGTGGGCTTCCTGGACGAGCGCGAATACCACACGCTCATAGACGCACGGAACTTTCTCTGGCAGATCCGCAACGGCCTTCATCTCCTGGCGCGGCGGCGCGAGGATCGCCTGCTTTTCGACCATCAGCGGACCCTGGCCCAGAAGATGGGTTATGTGGACCGCCCGGGGCGGCTTGCCGTCGAACAGTTCATGAAGCGGTATTACCGCACGGTAAAGCAGGTCCAGCTTCTGAACGAAATCCTCCTACAACACTTCGCCGAGACCCTGCGCGCACCAAGGCGGCCGGTGATAAAGCCGCTAAGCCCCCGGTTCCGGGCCCGCAACGGCTTCCTGGAGGCCGTCGACGCGCACGTCTTCGCCGAAGACCCGCGCGCCATCCTCGACCTGTTCCGGGTTTTGCAGGAGCACCCCGCGCTCCAGGGTGTGCGCGCCGCCACCATCCGCCTGTTGCGGGCGCACCTATCCTTGATAGATGGGGCCTTCCGTCACGACCCGGCCACCCGATCGGCATTCCTCGCCATTTTGCGGGCACCGTCGGGCGTCACCAAGGCCTTGCGGCGCATGAACGCCTACGGCGTCCTCGGCGCCTATATCCCGGCCTTCGGCAAGATCGTGGGCCAGATGCAGCACGACCTCTTTCATGTCTACACGGTCGACGAGCACAGCCTGTTCGTCTTGCGTAATGTCCGGCGCCTTATGCAGCCTGAGTATCACGCCGAACTGCCGGGAGTAAGCGAGATCGGCCATGCGCTTGCCAAACCCGAACGCCTGTATCTGGCAGCACTCTTCCATGACATCGCCAAAGGGCGTGGCGGCGATCATTCCCGCCTCGGTGAATCCGAGGCCCGCGGCTTCTGCCAGCGACTCGGCCTGAGTGAGTATGACAGCGAGTTCGTCGCCTGGCTCGTGCGCCATCATCTCGTCATGTCCTGGACCGCACAACACACCGACATCTCGGATCCGGGGATCATCGCCGATTTTGCGCGGCTCGTAGGCGACCGTGAGCATCTCGACAACCTCTATGTGCTTACCGTGGCGGATATCCGCGGGACCAGCCCGAGCGTGTGGAACGACTGGAAGGGACAGTTGCTCGCAGGTCTCTATCGCGATGCGACACGCGTCCTGCGGCGCGGCATAGGCGAGGCCATCGCCATCGACGCGCGTGTTGCCGACGTGCGGCGTGAGACCCTGGAACGTATCGGGGACTGCGCACCTCGCGAGGCGATCGAGCAGCATTGGGCACGCATGGACGCAGACTACTTCCTGCGCCACGACGCCTGGGCCCTGGCCTGGCACGCCTGCGCCATCGCCCGGCACCGATCGGCGACGCTGCCCGCCATCGAGGCGCGCGTGCGTCCCGATCACGCCGCAGTCGAGTTTCTCGTCTTCAGCCCCTTGAGCGACGAACTTTTCGCTATAGTCACCGGCAGCTTGGAACGTCTCAATCTCTCGATCGTCGATGCCCGCATCCATATGGCCTCGGGCTATGCCCTCGACTGTTTCGTGGCGCTCACCGCCGACGGCAAGCCGCCGAACGCCCGCGAGTTGTCGCACATGACCAAACAGGTACGCACCGACCTTACCGCCGGATTTCGCGAGACCCCCGTCCGCCCCCTGCCCCGTGCCCTGAAAAATTTCCCGATCGCCACCGAGGTGCACTTCTCGTCGACCGCCAATGGCCAGCTCACAGTCATGGAGGTCATCGCTCAGGACCGTCCGGGACTGCTTCACCAACTGGCCCTGGCGCTTCTTGCCGGCCGCACGCGCATCGTAACCGCCAAGGTGGCGACCTTCGGGGAGCGCGCCGAAGATGTGTTCTTTCTCACCGACGAACGCGGTAAACCCTTCGGCCGGGGCGCCTCGCAACGCCTGACGGAACTCGCGGATGCCATTCGCGCGCGCCTGGACGGGGCGGCCCCGATTCCACGATAACGATCTGAAGCCGACCTACGGCCAGTCCGGCGCGACCGAATCGTCATTCCTAATGGCCCGCGCTCTGATAGCGCCGCAGGCCCAGGCTCCAGATGGTATAGGCCGCCAGACCCGCCCCAAGGGCTGCAAGCGGCGTAAAGACGATCGCCCCGACATCGAGTGGCGATTTCTGGAGCAGGACACGCCCGGGATAATAACTGACGGCGGCAAATGGCACGACGTAGGTCATGGCGAGCTGCACGACCCGGCCGTAGGCATCCATGGGAAACTTCGCGATCTCGGCCAAATTGTTTACGAAAAACGGCACCGCGCTGGTCGGCGTGGGCTCCCAGAACACATAGCTATTGGCGGCCAGATTGATTGCCAGCACCATCAACACACCGCATAATAGCGTACTCGCCAGATACGCCATTCGAGCCGCATTCCAGACCAGATGAAGATGGACGCTGCTTGCCACGATAAGCACGATGCCGAGGAGGCTTGTGGCTGCGCCCTAATGAAAATTCGATATCTTCGCAAGGACCATGAATAAGGGCGGGGCCGGACTCAGCAGAATGCGATCAAAGGTGCCTTGACTCACGAGCGTCCGCAGGGTCCACGGGCCTGCCGCAGCAATATCTGCGACACCTTGGGGTATCAGGATCATGGCAAACAGAAACGCCACCTGCCAGCGGTTCCACCCGGAAATAGCGGGGATATGGGCAAAGACGGCGCCCAGAAATATCAAACCCGTGGCTTGCTTCAGACCAGAACCGAGGATTCCAATCCAGAAATCCCACGGAAACTCGAACTGTGAACGCATGTGCAGATAAATGAGCCTGCCGTATAAGGACACCCAGCGTCTTGTCGCACCCATGATCACCCTCTGAGGACCGTGAGACGTCGTAGACCAGAAGCCCACACGGCCCTTGCCAGAAACCACAACACGATGACCCAAACGAGCTGTATGCCAAGTTCCGGCAGGGCCGATGCGCGCCCAAGGTATAGGGACAGCGGGATATACACGATCGCCTGAAACGGCGAGAGATGCGCCACCACCGCAAGCGGTGACGGCAACAAGGCAAGCGGCACCACGGCCCCCGATAGAATATCGGTGACGGCGCCCCTCAACCACACGAGGCCCACGATGTTTTCCGTCCAAAAGGACACGGCTGCCATGAGGTAACTGATCAAAAACTTGACCCAGAAACCCATGGCCACACTCACGGCAAACGCGAAGCCCGCGCCCGCCGACGGTGGCGCCAGCGGATGCAGGAATATCTCTGCGAGCACGAGTGCCGACGGAATGCTGGAAAGACCGTCTGCGCACGCGCCGCCAACCACCATGGCCAGCCGCCCCATCTGAAGATCCATGGGACGCATCAGTTCCGTCAGAATCTCGCCCGTACGTATACGATTGAAGAGCTGCGTCTCGACGCGGAACGTCAATAGTCCGTTTATCAGGAACGACCATACGAGATAGGTGCGCATCTGCGCCCAGTCAAAGCCACCTACATCAACGGTGGACGAATAGGCGTCTCGCCAAACGAAATACGGGATTACAAACCACGCAAGGTTGCCGAGAAACGCAAACAGCGCGGTCCTGCGACGGGCCATACCATCCAGGAATGCGACGCGCACGAGCGTCGCGTAAGACCAGATTGAGGCGCTCCTATCCGTCAGCCGCCCTCCTCGTACCGCAATTCCCCTCTATAAAGTCTGCGGATGACGCTTTCAGTGTCGGGCCCGTCCACCCGCACATCCCTCACCGGCAAAGCGGGTAGCAGTCTTTGGATCAGCGACGCGGAACTGACCACGCGGTTATCGAATCGTACTTGGAGACGATAGACGGTGTCGGCCGTCAGCGCGATTGTCGGGTACGGAGCCAAAAGCGCGCGGGCTTTGACGGCAGCGTCAGCCACCGCGATCGAAAACACGAACTCTATCAGGTGCTCATGCCCAAAGCGCATGCGCACGCCCTCGAGGCTGCCATCGTGGACGATCCGCCCATTCCCCATCATGACAAGCCGGTCACATATCTCATCGATATCCCCGATATCATGCGAGGCCATAACGAGCGTCGTCCGACGTTCCTCGCTGAGCCCTCGCAAAAGCCGTCGTATGTCGCTTTTCACGGCCACGTCGAGCCCTATGGTCGGCTCATCCAGATACAGAATGGCAGGCTCGTGCAACAGCGCCGCGACCAAATCGCAACGCATGCGTTCCCCGAGCGAAAGCTGGCGCGCCGGCCTGTCCAGCAAGGCACCGATTCCAAGAACATCGATGAGTTGCCCCATATTGCGCGCAAGGGATACCCGCTCGACCCCGTACAGCCGGCCGATCGTCTCCAAGGACTCGATGACGGGGAGATCCCACCAAAGCTGGGTGCGATGACCGAATACGGCACCGATCCGGCGGTTGTTCTTGACTCGGTAGCGCCAAGGAACGAGGCCGCCCACCACGACCGTCCCGGAGGTAGGCGTCAGCACCCCGGTCAGGATCTTCAGAGTGGTTGATTTTCCGGCCCCGTTCGGCCCCACGAATGCCAGGCGCTCGCCTGCGCCGATCTCCAGGCTTGATACCCTGCAGGGCCACAACGTCGCGCCATCGGGGCCGCAGGACGTGGCGCATCGCACCCGCAAGGCCCGGGGGCTTGTCCGGCACCCGATACACGCGAATCAGGTCCGTTGCGATCATGGGTGGCCCCATCCGGGGATCCTCCTGATGTTCCTATCCATTCGAGATCCGGGCGCCCGCTTCCCCTTATGGGGCCCAAACCAATTAAGGCCATGGCACCCACCGATCCCTTGCGAGCGCCCTCCTACAGATCAGCCGTGTTGCGCGGCGCCCTCGTGGCGTTCATGACAGGCCACCCTATGGAAACACCGCTCGCCGCCCCCACCACGAGAACACTGGCGGGGGCGACCCACAGGGCAATAGAGGGGGCATGATAAAAAAACCCGCCCAACAAGTGCACGAGAAAGAACCCGAGGCCCGCACCTAACACACACCCAGGCACCACCTGCCACAATACCGCGCGGACAGCGATGCGCCGGAAGTCCTTCGAGCCGGCACCAAGGACCGCGCGAATACGGTACTCGCCGGCCTTCCACCGGCCGATGTAGTCTTGCACGGCGTAGATGCCCACCAGGGTCGTCATAATTCCTGCCACCGCCAGCATCATGAGCACTTGCCCCACGCCGGACGCATAGCGCGCCCGTCTCCCGATAAGACTCTTGTATGATCGCACCCGCATAACGACAGCGCCGGGAACCGCCTTTTGAATCTCATCCTTGACCGCCCGCTCGTATGCCGCCCCCCTATCCCTCAGCGCCACCACAAGTTGCCCAGATACACCGGCGAAAATATCGTGGATGCAGCTGTCCATTGGCAAATAGATGGTGCCGAGCGTGCGCATCCAGGGCTGCAGTTGCCAAGAGACCGGTGCCGCGACACCACTGACCTGCACTGTTCGACGCCCCATACTCAGCACCCGCCCCAAACACCGCTTCTCGCCAAAGAACGCATGACAGGCACCCTTTCCAAGAATCGCATCCGGCGAGGCCTGGGCCATCACAGTGCGTGACAGCGCGCGACCGCGCGTCAAAGGCACCGATAGCGCCTGGAAGAATCCCGTACCCACCCAGTCCACGTTCAGATAGCCCAATCGCCTCCCGGTCCTGAAATCACCGCCAACCTTGGCCCGCGACCACGGTAGGGTCGCAGCCACCGCCGCGATCGATACATAGGGCTGGCGCTCCAAACGATGCACGATACTGCGCCACGCCGCTGCCGGCCTCGCACCCTGCGGCAAGACGACACGTGCGACGACCCGATTTCGCGGATCAAATCCCAGGGGCCGGTGGAGGGCGACGATAAGACTTGTCACCGCAACCAAACCGGCCGTCAAAAGCGCCACCGCCAGCGCAATCTGCGCAATACTCAGGCCCTCCAGGAGGCGCCGGGTCTGCCGGCTCATCGTCCGCCCATGGCCCTCGCCCAATGCCGCGCGTAATACCGAGGCATCCATTTGCCACAATGGGACCGCCACGGCCACAAAGAGCCCCAACCCCGTCAGAAAAAGCATCCCCACGATAACCCGCGGGCTAAGCGCAACTGGCAGGAGATACTCGATATGCCCTGAAAACAGCCGCGCCACGAACCAATGGACGCCCAAGGCCGCAACGGGCACGGACACACCCCAAATCAACAACATCAGCGGGACTTGCTCCGTCACAAGCGTCAAGGACAGTCGCCACCGCGTGGCCCCGAGGGCCATCCGTACGGCGGCCTCGTGGAGCCGCGCGCGGTAATGAACAAGGGCATGCTGGCTCAAGTTCACAACCGCCAATACCCAAAGAGCGAGTCCTGCCGCAAGAAATATCCAGCGCACCGAGGCCACCCCCTCCAGGTGCACAACGGCGTCGTGCAGAGACACGGCGATGAGGCGCAATCCCCGTGAGGGCGACATCGATCCGGACGACTCCCCGGCCCCTATGACCTGGGCGATATGGCGCAGCCCTTTATTCAATCGATGCAAGGACGTCGACGCCGTCATCCTCATGATGAGGTAGTCGTTTATGTTGCGATCCTGCGCGCCCATCCACGGCTTCACGAGCGGTATATAGATATCCGCTTCCGACAAGGGGGGCGTGCGACCGCGCGGCAATACCCCAATAACACGGTAATGGTGCCGCGACACGTTCAGTTCCGTACCGAGCGCTTCGCGGCCCCTTCCGAAGGCACGCACCCAAAAGCCATGGCTGATCAGGGCCTCCCGCGGCCCATCGGTACGGCCGGCCGATCGCGACGGCCAACGCCCCAAAACGGGATACACACCGAGTGTCGGGAACATTGACGGTGTGACCTCTCGAACAGTCGCCGCGGTCAGACTCCCGTTTACCCGCACCAGGACGTGATCCTGTTGCAGATCAACGAGACCGCCATTGCGGAGCTCGTTACCCAACCCCACCCCGATCTTCCTCCAAACCTCCGGACTTGCGTCGTAGCCCATTAAACCTCTGTCCGGCACTATGGTCCGCACCCATACCAATTTCGACGCCTGGGGATAAGGCAATGTCCGGCATGCAAAGGCATAAAACGCGGCCAACGTGAAGCCGTTGACCACAATTGCAGTTGTCATGAGCGCAAAGGCCGCAATCGCGTACCGGGATCCGCGCGCGAGCCCCTGCACCCATCGAGCGATCGCTTCTGCGGTCACGGTGGTCCTCCCGTAGCGTCCTTTTCCCATTCTCGACTGCTATCGCCCGGGCCTTGCGCAGCCTCCTCCAGAAGCTTGCCGTCCACAAGACGAATAATGCGGTGCGCCCGCGCGGCGTGCTGGGAATCATGCGTCGCCACCAATATCGTCGCGCCCGTGGCTCTATGCGCGGTATCGAGCAGGTCCATGACAACTTGGGCGGATGCGGAATCGAGATTGCCTGTGGGCTCGTCCGCCAATATCAATAAGGGGTCCGTGACCAGGGCACGCGCAATCGCGACACGCTGTGCCTCGCCCCCGGAAAGCTGGTTCGGAAAATGGTGCTCCCGATGACGCATCCGCACCCGATCGAGCCATTCCTCGACTTTCCGGCGTCTCACCCCGGAAGGGATGCCACCTCGATACACCAAGGGCAACTCCACGTTATCGTGGACGCTGAGATCGCCGATCAGGTTGAAAGACTGAAACACAAAGCCGATGTAGGCATTGCGCACGCGCGCTTGCTTATCCGGCGACAGCCCACCGACACTTTGTTGCGCTAGGCGATACTCACCGGCCGATGGCACGTCGAGAAGACCCAGAATCGCCAATAACGAGGTCTTTCCCGATCCGGAGCGCCCCATGAGCGCCACATATTCACCCTGATCGATGACCAGATCCGCGTCCTGGAGCGCGTGGGTCACGACGGTATCGGTCCGATAGGACTTACATAGCCCCGCTATTTCGATTATAGGCTTCATGTCGTGGCGCACGCGCACCCCCTCATGCATGACCCGATGGCCGCGACGACTGCAACACCGTGGACAATCGGCGGATGAAGATCGGCGTGATAACCCCTGCTGCATCCGCCAGACGGACGTAATGGAGAATAGCATTGGTCAGGGCCGCATCTAGATTCAGCTCCACTTTCGCGGCGATCCGTCGGTCGAAAATGGCGTTGTTCTCGGAAACGAGGCCCGCCCGCAGGCCTTCGGATGACGTCACCACGGCGTGCCTGGCGATATTGAGGGATGCACGATACAGGCGGATGCGCTGCCGGGCGGATCGTATTGCGACGATATCAGCGGCAATGTCCCGTTGAATCGTCTGCCTTTCTTCCGCGAGCGCCGCCATGGCCTCGACTTGACGGGATTCGGCAGCGGCAAGAGCCGCGCGGCTCCGGCCTCCGGCAAAGAGGTTCCAGGATAGCTCGAGCGCGACCGAGTTCCCCAGATTGCGGTAGGAATCCGGGCCTTGAAACTGCTCCGCGCCGATCCTGTACAGTGACGTCCCGGCTTGGCTCGCCTGCTGATGCTCGAACTGCAAAGTCACAACCGGCAAAAAGCCCCCCCAGTGCCCCGGACACCTCGCGGGATGCGGCATGTCGCAAGGCTCGAGCGCTTGCGAGCAGCGGATTGTGGCGACCCGCGAGGCGTCGCCACCGAACGGCGGAATAGATAACGGGCGGATCGAATTTCTCGGGCAACGCGGGGGCACGGCGTGAAACGGGGCGGCCTGTGACAGCCTCCAGCGCCAGTCGCGCTCCGGCTAACCGGGATTGCGCCTGTAATACCTGCGCCTGGACCCGTTCCAAGGCGACCCTGGCCTCCTCGCTGCCCAGAATACCCACGGTACCCGCCCCGTATTCCGATTGCATGATATGCAGCTCACGGTCGAACCCGCGCCGGGCCTCCATCAAAACGCGTCTGTCGGCCTCGTCGGCCAGCCATTGCACATAGAACCTAACGACCCGCACCGCGAGGGCTTGCCGCGCGGCCTAATATTCCGCCGCCGCCGCCAAGACCTGGTATTCACTGGCCCGATAATCCTGCAGCGTACCCCAGTCAAAGATCGACTGCGTCAAGATCAACTGCCAGTCCAGGTATCGGCTCTGCGATTGCGCGGAGTAGAGGTAGGTCGACTGGCCGTTCCCGGCGAGCTGTGGCGCCACCATTCTTCCATTGTCGACCTGGGCCCCCGCCCCCAGGGATAAGCGCGGGAGCAACGCGCCCAACGCCGCCGGCTCCCTCTCGGACAAGGCCTCGAAACATTCCTTGTCCACCACGAATTGCGGGTCGTGCGAGACCGCCTTTCGCCACACCTGCCAGAGAGTCTGGGCCCAGGCGGCTTGTATCACGCTTAGCAACGATAGCATCAGCACGAAGCGGCGTAAGGGCGTCGGGCGGCGCATGGGCGCGTCAGCGTATGCGCATCCGCCGACGCCAGTGCCGAGTCTCCGGTACGACGACTCTCTGCCCTGGTGTAAGGCCGGATAGGATCTGGATAAAATCGGTCGAGGCGACACCGAACCGCACGGTTCTACGAACTGCCCGTCCATCCCGGACATCCACCAGAAAAATGCGTCCCCGCGTCTGCGGCTGCGCCCCGATGGGTCGTTCTACATAAACGGCATGGGGAATCCTCGCTACGGTAACGATTCCCGACACAGCCAAGTTTGGTCGGACGCTGGCCGGCAGGACTCCCCGTAGTCGCACCGTGACAGGTACCACGCCCCTGACGACGTTGGGCGAAATACGAACCACGCGGCCTCTCACAACAGAGCGGTCCACGCTGTTCATGAGAATCTTAACAGCCTGTCCATCGGCCAGCTCTCCCGCGCTGCCCGGCCCGACATCCAGGACCGCCTCCAAATCACCCGTCCGGGCAATCCTCGCCACGCTGTCGCCCACTCCGATCGCTTGCCCGCTATGCGCCTTCAAGACTTGGACGACACCAGAAATGGGTGCCCGAACCACCAATGAGCGGACGTCCCGCCGAGCCTCCTGAACCGTAGCGCGCGCCGCCTCCACCGCCGCTTTCTGGGCATCGGTCTCTGCCGCCAGGTCCTCTCGAAATGCCGCGATCCGTTCACGAATCAATGCCTCTTGCATCTTGGCATTATTCGCATTCAGGCGATCGGTCTCGTACTGCAGCCGCCCTATGACATGCTCCCCATACAACTTGCGCTCGGCATCGACTTTCATCGCGAGCGCACGCTCTCTGGCAGTGGCCGACCCCAAGTGCCCTTCGAGAGTGAGAAGCTGCCCCTTCAGGCGCGCGGCCTCTGTCGCCGCGCGCGCCCTCGTACTCGCAAGCCTTGCCTCGGCCTCCAGAACGCTCGTTTCCAGTGTCGGGTTCACCATCGTCAAAAGTCCGGCGCCCGCCACCACCGCAGTCCCCGGATGGGCCTATACCTTCAGCACCGTGCCAGCTACTCGCGACGTCACCCACTGTTGTATTCTTGGCTGCAGTTTCCCCGGGGCCCGAATCCGCACCACATAATCGCCCGATTTCACGGTCGCCAAAAGCACATCTGCCCCCGATACCGCTACCTCATGCGGTACCATTTCCCATACGGCGAAACCCCCGGCCATGATCACACCTATGGCACCTAGATTACGTGCTACGCGCCTCTTTTTATGCCGATTGACCTCATCCTTTGGTATCGTGATATCAGGCATAGGCGCAGACGCCAGCGAACACAGCGGATTGCGCCTTGCCGCCGCAGACCACAGAGCATCGGAAAAGAACACCACTCCGCGCCGTCATGTCCCCGTCACTTTGTATCCTCTCCATCGTAGCCATCCGCGCAACGCACCTGTTTCAACACCAAAGTGCCCGGCACCATCCGCGACACCGACGTTCCATAAGCCCGTCACATCTCCCCCGGCCCGCGCCCCTATCGCTTGTCATAGTCCCGTTTCTTCCACCGGTCTCGGCCCCTCAAACACCATTGATATGTCTCCGTATCCCTAACCCTCACTCCTATTGCCATGATGTGCCACAGAAATCTTTACGACTTCGTTTGCACGTTCCATAGAGACTCCGCAACCGTCAAGTAGACCAGCACCTCCTGTCCTACTTCCCAGGACATCAGGCGGAAAACATCGACACCCTCATGCCCCGATTGACACTTGCGCCACGGCCACCCGTTACCGGCATCATGGCGTCTCAGTGCGCCTATATCCCATCCAGACCCGTTCGGACAGGACACCCCGACGTCAATACAACCGCCACATACACGACAAACGCGGGTATCGACAACGTCAGCATGGCCGTCAACAGCGAAGTGTCCTTGGCCAGTCCACCTGCCGCTATCGATACGATCGCCAATATGGCGGTCGTCAGCTGGCTCGCCCGCGTCGATACAATGGGCGTCTCTCGTTCCGTAAAATGGTCGAATGTTGCGGTATTGGCCGCCACGTAGACGACATTGGAGGCGACATGTGCCAGCACCACAATCAGCAACACCACGAAAAATATCCGCGTAGACGGCTGCAGGCCAAACGCCAGCGCGTACAACCCGATGTACATAGCCACGAGCATTACCAGGGCGCGGCTCGACATAAACAACGCCTGTATGCGCGCCGGCCGGAAGGCCAGGGAACCCGCGGCCTGCCCTACCGTTCGCGCAAACACTAAAAGGACCGTGGGGTCCAAGGTGATCGTCACCTCACGCCCAATGGCGCGAAAGTGCGTTCCCAGCGCAGGAAGAAGGGCCATAGCAGCGCCGTTCGTTGCAGCCATCAGAGGAAGCAACATAAAGGCCCGTAAGCGGATGCCACGTAAGCGCAGCATTGTTCCCAAAACCATCCGGTTCGCGGCGGGCTCTGCGGCAGCCGAGCGCCCAGCGATACGGCTTGAAGGTATCGTCCCTAGGTACCGGAAACCGGCCATCGCGACCGCGTAGGACACCGCGTCACCGAGAAAATACCACTGGATAGGAACCAGTCCGTAGGCCAGTGCGGCAAGGCCCGTGCCAACGACGCTGGAGCCCGTAAAAGACAAGGAATCGAGTGCCGCAAACACGCCATAACCTGATATCGGGACGAGCCGTTTGATGGCCGCGGCGTAGGACCCTACCGCAAGACCTGAGGCTATGCCCGGTAACAGCATCGACACAACCAGCAACGGCGCACTGTGGTTCATTACGCCCATCCAGGGTACCGTCACTCCGGCCATCCCGAGGATCTCGGACCCCATTAAGGTTGTTCTCACACCAAACCGTGTGAGCGCCTTCATTCCCAAACCTGCGGCGAAAAGACCCGGAATGATAGACAAAGCGTACGCCCAGCCAAACAGGAGCGGAGGCGCACCAAAAGCGGCCAGCTTCCCGTAGACCACAACCCGAGTCAGCGCCGAGCCCAGGCTCGTTATGAGCGATGCCGTAAGAAATACTCTAAGACCCGGGCTACCTCGCAACAGCTTAAGCGCTGCACGCCACAGGCGAAGTTCCGACGCACTCTCGCCACCGTCCGCCTCCACGTGCCTCCTTAGTGCCCGACAAGCCCTCGCTGTGGGGACCATAGATCGTGTAACCCTACAAGCCCTAGAACGTCAGCGTGGCACTCCCATACACCGAAAACGGCATGCCCTCGAACACCGACAGATAGGGGTTCCCATAGTAGTCGGAGTTGCTGGTGGCGGCCACGACATAATGGTGGTTGAAGACATT
>JAJZZU010000369.1 GCA_021797365.1 Pseudomonadota bacterium
TGCGCGGCCTCGCGGATCTCTGTGGCGTCGATCCGCGCATCGGACGTGGGGACCCGCCCGCTAACGGGCGGCCCCCGCCTCGTAGGCGGCGAGCGGCGCCCCATGCCGGCGCGCATAGCGGGCCAGATAACGGCGCACGGCGGCGTACGCGGCCTCACCCCTCGAGGCGACCCATTCCTGACGCATCTGCACGGGCCCCGGGACCTTGAGCAGCGTGGTCGGGGCGTAGGTCTGACGTGGCCGCGGCGCATGCGCGCCATGCCGGTCGATGTGCGCCTTGTACCAGCGTGGTGAAAGTATATGCCCCGTGGCGCCGGCTTCGCGCCGCAAGAGCGTGTAGTGGCTGCAGACACCCGCGTTGAATGTAACCGGGACTCGTGCGGGATAGACGCGGGTCGGCGCGAAGTCCGGATGACGGGTCCAGATCCCCGAAAAGACCGCCGCGTTCTGGTCCCATTGAGACAGTGGCGGGAGGTCAAAGGCCGCTTCCGTGGTTTTTAGGATGTTTACCTGCGAATACGAGTGGGTGTCGAGCAGGCCACGCTTGACCCATGGGCCCATGGCCAGCGCAAAGGTTCTATGGGCGTTTATGTGATCCGCTCCCGACTGCGCATCGTCCTCGGTCAGAAAGACCACCATGTGACGCCACTCGGGTGTCGTCGACAGATAATGGATGAAGCGCGCGGTCGCCAGGTCATTGTTGGCGACATAGTAGTCCGGGCTGTAGTAGCACGGTTTCCGGCCGGCGGTGTGATCGTCGGGCAGCCATATATAGATGAAATGCGGGAACGCCCGTCCCGGATGGGCCTTGAGCCAGTCGATGGCGAGTTGCGCGCGCCTTGTATCAAGCAGCATGCGGTCCCAGCCCGGGAAGCTTGTCGCGAGGTGCGCCTTCATGGCACGCGATATGGCGCCGGCACGGGCGCGCGACACGAACTCGCCAAAGTCCTCAAAGGATACATGGTGGTTCAGGAGGTCATTGAAAAGGAAGAGGCGACCGGGATAGCTGATCCAGGGGTTGGACCATTTGCCCAGGGCCGAGAGGTTTTCATAGATGGCATAGGGGTTATCGACGCCGAGCGGGAAGCCGCCGGTTCCGGTGGCGCCACCTGGGACCAGGGATTGCGTCCATCCGGGGTTGGCCACGAAGCCGCGGTGCGAGTAGTACTCCGGCCATGTCCGCTGCACGAAGTCGGAGTCGGAGGCCGCCGTGGTCCACTGGTGACCCTGCGCGGTCACCTCGCCGTCGGCCATGAAATGCGCGAACAGCGTATAGTGATGGGCAAGGCTGTAGAGGTTCGGCAGTTCGCGGGGGCCATAAAGATCGAGACGTGGGTCGGCGTAGCGCCCGGCCGCCCGGTATTTGCCCAAGTCCTCGTCAAAGGTCTTGTTCTCCCGCAGGATGAAGACCACGTAATGGATATGGCGGTGGAGGAAGGCGATCGCGGTCCGGTCGCCGCGGACCCGCGCCATGCGCTCGCGGTGCGTGAACCCGTCATGACGCAGGGCGAGGCGTGTCCACTGCGGGAGCCTGGTCGCCAGGGTCGAGAATGACACCTTTTGCACGAGGCCGTCCATCATATCGCCCACCCACTGATGGTGGATGTTCGGTCCCGAGCCGAGTCCCTTGGCGGCGACTATGTAGAGGGCATGAGCGGTGGCGGTGAGTGCCGTGGGATACCATCCGGTGGGTATCAGGCCCACGCGTTGACCGGAACGAAGGTCGAAGACCGCCACGTCGTTGTTGCCGGCATTGGCCACGAACAGCCGTTCGCCGGCGATGGCCAGGGCATCGGGATAACTGCCCGGCGGGGCATCCGGGTAGGGGCTGTCGTCGATCCAGCGCACGACCTTTCCGGTGACGGTATCGATCTGCGCGACGCGGTCGACATTGGCGAGCGTGACAAAGACGTCCGGACCGTGGCCCTTTGCGATCATGGCGGTCGGATGGAGGCCTGCGGCGGTATCCGCGGCCGTGGCGCGGGGCCCGACCTGAATCTGGTCGAGACGCGTGAAGGGACGCGGGTTGACGATCGCGACGGCGTTCGCGCCCCATAGGCTCACCGCGAGCCTATGGCCGTGGTCGGCGAACGCCAAGGCGTAGGGATAGGCACCGATATTGAGATAGCGCACGTGCCCGGTCTTCAGAGTGATCCGCGCGAGGCTGTTGGCAAGGAGTCCCGTGACGTAGAGGTGGCGACCGCGCGGACCGGGGAGGACGGCGTCGGGGTAAAACAATCGTGGTCGGCCGATGTGATGGCCTTGATAGTGATAGGGGTATTGGGTCTTGGGAAAGGGTTGCCACGCCAGGGGGTAGCGGCGCACGAGCGTAAGGCGTCCGTGGTCCTGGCGCAATACCAGCACGTCATTGGTGGCGCCGCCCGCGGCATAGACGAGGCCGCCTGACGCGGTCGCGAGTCCCTGAAAAAGATTCTGGTGTCCGAGCGTCAGCATCGAGGGCGCGTTCGCGACCGCACCCTTGTGCGGGCCCCTATAGGCCGCCATCTGCCCGATTCGCGCGAGCGAATGGGCGTCGTAGGAGGTGATGGTCTGGGCGCGCGTCGCACCATTGGCGAGCACCAGCAGATCGTGACCGGAGAGGGCTGCGGCGGTTGCGAAGTTCGGCGTGCCGTTTATGCGGCCGACCGGGCTCGTTACGCGTCCGGTCGGCAGGATGTGCGTGTAGGTCGGGCGATTGGCCGGGTCTATGGTGACCGGCCGCCCGACGTCGCGATCATTCGGGATCGGCCGCGCCAGTGCCGCCATGAACCCGCTGCCCAGGGCGAGACCCAGGCCGCATGTCGCCCCGAGGGCTGCCGTCAACCGCTTTCGCATGGTACCTCCCCTAATATTTTGTGTACGGCCCGCGAGCCGGCCCGTGTCGGGCAGCGTAACGCCTCTCTATGTCGATTGCATGGCAGGCCGTGGTGCCCACCCAGGACGCCCCGGTCTGCGCCCCAGCCTCAACGCCGCCTAGAACGTCAGCGTGGCACTCCCATACACCGAAAACGGCATGCCCTCGAACACCGACAGATAGGGGTTCCCATAGTAGTCGGAGTTGCTGGTGGCGGCCACGACATAATGGTGGTTGAAGACATT
>JAJZZU010000370.1 GCA_021797365.1 Pseudomonadota bacterium
TGCTGGCCGCGTACAAGGACACCGGGTGAGCGACGCCATCGTGTTCGGAAAACGGCTGCCGGCTGTTTGACCCATACACGGAACTCGAGGAGGCGTACACGAAGTGCCCGACCCCGCCATGGCGGGCGCCCTCGAGGAGATTCACGAAGCCCACGATATTGGCGTCGACATAGGCATGCGGATCCTTCAGGGAATGGCGCACGCCGGCCTGCGCCGCGAGATTCATGACGGCATCGTAATGGTCGGCCGCAAACAGTTCGGCCACGGCCTTGCGGTCGGCGATATCCAGATGGCGAAAGCGAAACCCCGGCTGGGCCTCAAGACGCGCAAGCCGCGCCTTCTTGAGCTCCACCGAGTAGTAATCGTTCAGGTTGTCAACGCCGGTCACGGTATCCCCGCGCGCGAGCAACCTGTGGGCGAGCGTCGAGCCGATGAACCCGGCCGCCCCGGTAATCAAGATATGCATATCACCGTCCTTGCGTCCTACCGCACCATTATAGCCGCCAGAGCGAAAGCCCGCATGCCGAAAGTGCCGCGGCATCGAATCGCGCCTTCACGTCGACGAACACCCCCCCGGGCCTGACCTTGGTGGCCAGGGTTTCCACATCCCGGGTCAAGAAATCCGTGTGCGCCACGGCCACCACCATGGCGTCTGCGACCGGCAACTCCTCCCATGACAACAGCGTAATGCCATACTCCTCGCGCGCCGCATCCTGCGCCGGCACCGGATCATGCACAAACACCTCGGCGCCATAGGAGCGCAACTCGCCAATGAGGTCCATGACCCGCGAGTTGCGCAGATCCGGACAGTTCTCCTTGAACGTGAGCCCCAACACATTGACGCGCGCCCCTTTCACCGCGCCCCCCGAACGGATCATCTGCTTGACCGTCTGCTCGGCAACATACTGGCCCATGCCGTCATTGATGCGCCGGCCGGCCAGGATCACCTGCGGATGGTACCCGAGTTTATCGGCCTTGTAGGTCAGGTAATAGGGATCGACGCCGATACAGTGGCCGCCCACGAGACCGGGACGAAACGGCAGAAAATTCCATTTGGTGCCGGCCGCGGCCAACACCTCGCCGGTATCGAGATCCAGCTTGTGAAACAGGATCGACAACTCATTCATGAGCGCGATGTTGAGGTCGCGCTGCGTATTCTCGATCACCTTCGCGGCCTCCGCGACCTTGATCGACGAAGCCCTATAGATACCGGCCTCGATGATCGATCCATAGAGGGCCGCGACCTTCTCAAGGGTCTCGGCATCGTCGCCGGCCACGATTTTCGTGATGCGCGTCAGGCTATGTTCCTTGTCGCCCGGATTGATGCGCTCCGGCGAGTATCCGACATGGAAGTCCCGCCCGCAGACAAGTCCCGAGCGCTGCTCGAGAATGGGCACACAGATCTCCTCGGTGGCCCCAGGATACACCGTGGACTCGTATACGACCACGGCGCCGCGCTTCAAGTGTTCGCCGACCGTGCGACTGGAGCGGACAAGCGGTCCAAAGTCCGGCTGATGCGCGGCGTCTATGGGCGTCGGTACCGCCACGATGACGTAATCGGCCTCGGCGAGCGCCGCAGGATCCGTTGTCACCGCAAGCCGACGGGCCGCGCGCAATTCATCGCTCGTGACCTCCCCCGTCGGGTCGCAAAAATGCCGATAACTGTCGACCTTCCCTTCATCGAGATCGAAGCCTATGGTAGGCCACTTCCTGCCGAAGGCCACGGCCAAGGGCAGACCCACATAACCCAGCCCCACCACTGCTACTGTATTCATCATACGTCCTTGTTCATCCATGAACCTTCCAGGCCTACCGTTCCAATGGCCAACCGCTTCAGGCCGCCACGCTACTGGTCTTGGATGCCGGCAACAATAAGCCTAAAGCAGGATACCGCGCACGGCGACCGGCCCCCACCATGAGGGCCTCTTCCAAAAGCCGGGCCGCTGAGCCATGGACGGTGCACGCATGAAAGTCTTGATCACTGGTGGTGCCGGCTTCATCGGCTCCCATCTCGCCGACCGTCTTGTGATCGACGGACACACAGTGACGCTTCTCGACAACCTTTCGACCGGGAAACGCGAGAACCTGCAAGGGCCGGCCAGGGGCGCGCGACTCGTAATCGCCGACGTACGCGACCGCGAGGCGCTCATGCGCGCGGCCCGCGGCATGGATGCCCTCGTGCACCTCGCGGCGGTGGCGTCGGTCCAGGCGAGCATGCACGATCCGCTCGCCACCCATGCCACCAATTTCGGCGGGACCCTGAATGCCCTGCTGGCGGCCACCGCTTGCCAGGTGCCGCGCGTACTATACGCAAGCTCGGCCGCGGTCTACGGCGATGACGCGCCCACTCCGGTCCCCGAGAGCGCGCCATTGGCGCCGCTTTCTCCCTACGCCGCCGACAAGCTTGCCAGCGAACATTACCTCGCGTACTTCGCGCGCACGCGCGGGGTCAATGCCACGAGCTTTCGCTTCTTCAACATCTATGGCCCTCGCCAGGATGCCAGCTCCCCCTACTCGGGCGTCATCAGCCTATACGCCCAATGCCTGGCTATGGGCGCGCCCTGCGTCATCTATGGCGATGGTCGACAGACCCGTGACTTCGTCTACATCGACGACCTCATCGAGGTCCTGGCACGCGCATTGGTCCGTAATGATCTGTCATGTACGGTCATGAACGTCGGCACCGGCATCGAACAAGACCTGCTGGCCCTCATAAACGCCTTGGAGACGCTCGCCGGCCGGCCGATCGTATGCGACTTCCGGCCCCCGCGCGCGGGAGACATTCGCCGCTCCCTTGCCGACGTCAGCCGGCTCCAGGCGGCCTTCGGTTATGTCCCTCAAACCCTTTTGTCTGCAGGCCTTAGGCATCTTTTGCACGATCTTGCACCGCTTGCGCGCTGCGCCACTTGAGCCACCCCTCGCCGCATTACCGGCCGCTGCCAGCACCCCCCAGCCGGAGGGCGCGCCGCTTGCTTTTCGCAAGCCTCCGCCCCTCCGACTTTCGTCTGATGCCTACGGCCTTCCGTTTTCCGAATAATGGCGCTTCCGCTCGTCCTCCTCCCTGAGCGGCGCCTTAAACCTTTTCGCTTTTCG
>JAJZZU010000025.1 GCA_021797365.1 Pseudomonadota bacterium
ACGATTTCCTGCCCAATTTTGGCCGCATAACCCGCTACTATTCGCCCGGTGGCCCCGGCGTGCGCACCGATGCCGCCATTTACACGGGGTATGAGTTCCCTCCCTATTATGATTCTATGTGTGCCAAATTGACCATATGGGCTCTGACATGGGATAAGGCCTTGGCGCGTGCCAGGCGCGCGCTGCTGGACATGGGGGTGTCTGGCGTCAAGACGACCATCCCCTACCACCTGGAGATATTAAAGACCGCTGAATTCCGCGGTGGCCTGTTCAATACCGCTTTTGTCGAGGACCACCCGGAACTCAGCAACTACTCGGCGCGCCGTCCAACGTCGCATCTTGCGGCGGCGATTGCCGCCGCCATTGCCGCGCACCATGGATTGTAGACGCATATCGGTGGCCCCGGCAGCGAACGCGACGCAAGACGCGCCCCCGGGGTATAATCAAGAACTCATGATGACAGGTAGATAATCGTGGCAAAGACGCGTGTACAAATCACCGACGTGATCCTGCGGGATGCGCATCAATCCCTGATAGCCACCCGCCTGCGCACCGAGGACATGTTGCCCGCGTGCCCGGATCTCGACGCCGTCGGCTACTGGTCTCTGGAGGCCTGGGGGGGCGCGACCTTCGACGCGTGTTTGCGCTTTCTGAAGGAGGATCCATGGGAAAGGCTGCGGCTTTTGAAGGCCGCGTTGCCGCGCACGCGCATCCAGATGCTGCTGCGCGGCCAGAATCTCCTCGGCTACCGCCATTATTCGGATGATGTCGTCCGCGCGTTCGTAGCCAAGGCCGCCGACAACGGAGTCGATGTGTTCCGGATATTCGATGCCATGAACGACACGCGTAATCTGCGTGTGGCCATCGAGGCGGTACTGCAAAGCGGCAAGCATGCCGAGGGGACCATCTGCTACACGACAAGCCCGGTGCACAGCGTCCCGGCGTTCGTAGCCATGGCCCGGGAGCTGGAGGCCATGGGCTGCCAGACGATTGCGTTAAAGGACATGGCCGGACTTTTGACGCCCACCAAAACCACGGCGCTCGTGAAGGCGCTCGTAAAAGCGGTGAAGGTCCCGCTGCATCTCCATTCCCATTCGACGTCGGGCCTCGCCACCGTCTGTCAGTGGAAGGCGATCGAAAGCGGATGTTATCTGATCGATACGGCATTGTCGGCGTTTGGCGAGGGCACCAGCCATCCGCCCACCGAGAGCCTGGTCGCGGCGTTGCGCGAAACCGCTCATGATACCGGGCTGGATCTGGAGCGCCTCGAGCGCATCAACGCCTATTTTCGTGACGTGCGCAAACGTTATCACCAGTTCGAAAGCGACCATACGGGGGTCGACAGCCGGGTTCATGTCAATCAAGTGCCGGGCGGGATGATCTCCAATCTGGCGAATCAGTTGAAGGAACAGGGGGCGCTTGCGCGCATGGACGAGGTGCTGCTCGAAATTCCGCGCGTGCGCGCCGATCTCGGCTATCCGCCGCTCGTCACGCCGACATCGCAGATCGTGGGGACGCAGGCGGTATTGAATGTGCTGACCGGTCAGCGCTACAAGAGCATTACGAACGAGGTTAAGCTGTACCTCCAGGGCCGCTACGGCGCGCCCCCGGGGATCATAGACAGCCGCGTACGCCGGCTCGCCATCGGCAACCAGCCGGTCATAACCCATCGACCGGCCGACGACATCCCTCCGGAGATGGCGAAATTGCGTGCCGAGATCGGCGATTTGGCAAAGAGCGAGGAGGACGTCCTCACCTATGCGATGTTTCCAGAGATCGGTCGCCAGTTTCTGGAGGAACGCGCCGCCGGCACGCTGCGACCCGAGGAGCTTTTGCCTCCACCCGAGGCGCAGTCCGCCCCCTGCTATCTCGCGCCCACCGATTTCAATGTCACGATGCATGGCGAAACCTACAACATCAAGATCCGCGGGGCCGGGCACAAAAACGAGGAGCAACGACCGTTCTACGTTTATGTCGATGGCATGCCCGAGGAGATCATGGTGGAAACCATGGGTATCGTGCCGACCGAGGGCGCCGGCGGGGATTTCCGCGAACCCGGCGTGGCCCCCGTGGCCAGCATGGCGGCGGGGCTTCGTCGCCCGCGGGCCGTCAAGGCCGGTGATGTCACAAGCGCCATGCCCGGGACCGTGGTCGATGTGCTCGTGACCATAGGACAGGTCCTGAAGGCCGGTGATCCGGTGCTCGTCATCGAGGCCATGAAGATGGAAAACGAGGTGCCGGCCCCGATCAAGGGGACGGTGAAGAGTATCCACGTCAAGAAGGGCGACAGCGTAAATCCCAACGAAGCCCTGGTCGAGATCGGCTAGCCCGTGATGGCGCCGCAACGTCTGGTCCTGGCCTCGGGTTCGCGCTATCGCCACGAGCTTTTGACGCGACTCAAGATCCCCTTCGAGGTCCTGGTGTCGGACGCCGATGAGACCAGACATCCCGGGGAAGACGCAGGCGCCTTGACCGAGCGCCTGGCGATCGCCAAGGCGCGGGCGGTCAGTCCCGGGGCGCCTGATGCCCTCATAATCGGTTCCGATCAGGTCGCCGAATATGATGGTGAAATTGTCGGCAAACCGGGCGGATTCGAGGAGGCCGCTCGCCAATTGCGGCGCATATCCGGCAAGACGGCGCGCCTATATACGGGACTTGCGCTCCTGAATGCCCGGACCGGCCATGTGCAGTCGGAAGTGGCGCTGTTCGAGGTGGTCTTTCGTGTGCTCGATGAGCGGCGTATCACCCGCTATCTCGAGAAGGAGCGGCCCTACGACTGTGCCGGAAGCGCGAAGTCCGAAGGACTCGGCATCGCCCTGTTCGAGCGCTTCATCGGCGATGATCCGACCACTTTGATCGGCCTGCCGCTCATCCGGCTCGTGCGCATGCTTGAGGCCGAAGGATTCGAGATTCCCTAAGATCCCGTCGTGTTTTCGTGGGGGGTCGTCCAGGGGCCTGCCGTGCGTCCGGTGGTAGGCCTCGCCCCGCGCGCCCCTACCCCGCCCCCTGTCTGTGCGCGACGGCACGCCGCATCCGGTCCAAGGCATCCTCGAGCAGCACCCGCCGGCACCCGAAGTTGAGGCGAACAAAGCCCTGCGCTCCAAAATCCGCACCGTCGGACAGCCCGACCCCGGCGCCCTCGAAGAACCGCTGCGGGTTCTGGGGTGCTAGGGTGCGGGCGTCTATCCAGGCGAGATAAGTCGCCTCGACGGGCGCGACCTCGAGCCCCGGCATGGCCCGCACGGCGTTGAGCACAAGCGCGGCGTTATCGCGCAGGTAACCGATCAAGGCTTGGCGCCATGGTTCGGCGTCGCGATAGGCGGCCAGGGCGGCGGCGAAACCGAGCACATTCACATCCGGAACGATACCCTTCATGGCCGCGCGGAAGCGCTCGCGCAGGGCGGGGTCCGGGATCACCGCAAACGAAAACCCGAGCCCGGGCACGTTGAAGGTCTTGCTGGGTGCCATGAGCGTGATCGTGCGCCGCGCAAGATCAGGGTGCAGGCTGGCAATCGACCGATGGCGCAAGGAGGCATCGAGCACGAGGCCCGCGTGGATCTCGTCTGCGCAGATGATGAGCTCATGGCGTTCACAGAATCGGCCAAGGCGCTCGAGTTCTTCGACCGTGTATACCCGCCCCACGGGGTTGTGGGGGTTGCACAACAGGAACAGCCGGGTGGTCGGCGTGATCGTCTCCTCTAGGGCCTCCCAATCGATGACATAACGATCGGCGTGGCAGGCCAGGGGGGCGGTGATGAGTTGGCGCGAGGCGAGACGTGGCGCGCTCAGGAATGGCGGGTAGACGGGGGTCAGGGTAAGCACGTCATCGCCCTCGGCCCCGGTGGCGCGACACGCGAGATTCAGCGCCGAGACAAGGCCTGGCAACCACACGATCCATTCCGGCCGCAGCACCCAGCCGTTATGGGCATGGACATAAGCAAGGATCGCCTCGAGCAGCCCCTTGGGGGCGTTGCCATAACCGAAGACGCCATGCGCCACGCGCTCTTGCAGGGCGCGCACGATCACGTCCGGCGACGCAAAGTCCATGTCGGCCACCCACAGCGGCAGAATGTCGCGGTCTCGATAGCGGTCCCATTTGACGCTGCCGGTGTTGCGTCGTTCGATGGGTACATCGAAATCCTCCACGCTTCCTCCTTGTCTTTGTTGCTCATCGGTCCCGCGCCACAGTCCGTATCGCCATATCGCCACGCACGGGCGCGCCTTACGATCTCCGCAGGAGCGGTCAAGGCGCCTTTTGGCAAACCCCTGTCGTGTCCCCTCCCCTGCTCGCTGCCGGGTGCGCACCCCTCGCCGGGCCGATCCTGTCACCCGTGTCATCATCCCGGCCATCGGAACCGATGAGTCAAGGCCTCGTGTGCCGCCCCGGCCATGGATCGCGCCGGCACGGGCGCCTCTGAAAGATCGCGGCCCCATCCGCACGCGCCCATCCCGCTGCTCAGCCGCGCCGGCATGATCGCAAAGAAACCATGGTAGCGGAAGATGCCGGGAAGATGTGGCGCGTAACGTAATGGCAGTCGTGCCCGATGCCTTGGCCGCGTTCGGTCCATGAACCATCGGGCCTATGCGCGTCCGCCGGGTTCGCCACCCTCCATCGCCACGATCACCCAAAGATTTTGTGGGGGTGATCCAACTGCCCGCCCGGTCGCAGCCCATCGGTCTGCCACAGGCCATGACCAGCGCCACCGCCGCGATCGTTTGTGCAAAAAACAGGTGCGGCGCCCTTGCCAAAGCCGGATCACCGGTCGCGCGACGGGGGCGTACGATAGCCTCCCTGTCGGAAATGGCGATGGAGATGTCCGATGAGGGATCATGTGATAGGCAGAACCACATGGGCCATTGCCGACGGCCATATACCGGCCTGGAGCAACGGACCGCAACCGGAGATGACGAGCCACGAGTCGGTGAGCATACTGAACGCCGGTGAGGTCGAGGCCCATGTCGAAATGCAGGTGTTCTTCTCCGACCGCGATCCCGTTGGGCCGTATCGCATGACCATTGCCCCTCGGCGTACCCGTCATGTGCGCTGTAATGATCTGAGCGATCCAGAACCGATCCCCAAGGGTGTGGACTATTCCATCATCATACGAGCCGACGCGCCGGTCGTCGTGCAACATACGCGGCTCGATTCCCGGCAATCGCCAAACGCGCTTATCAGCACCATTGCCTTCAGCGAATAATCTCATCCAGAACGGACCGAAGGAGGAAACATGGCAGATACAGTGGCGGATTTCATGCTAGAGAGGCTGCGCGAATGGGGTATACGGCGTTTCTACGGCTATCCTGGAGACGGTATAAACGGCCTGCTGGGTGCCATGGGGCGCGCAAGTGCCGACGTGGATTTTGTTCAGGTCCGTCATGAGGAACTGGCGGCATTCATGGCTTGTGCGCACGCCAAATACACGGGCGAGGTGGGATGCTGCGTGGCGACCTCGGGGCCTGGTGCCATCCATTTGCTAAATGGTCTATATGACGCGAAGCTCGACCATCAGCCGGTAGTGGCCATCGTGGGCCAGGCGGCGAGCACGGTCATGGGCGGCCATTATCAGCAAGAGGTCGATCTGCATACCTTGTTCCGGGACGTCGCCGGGGAGTATGTGCACACCCTCATGAACCCGGTCCAGACCCGTCATATCGTCGATCGCGCGGTGCGCATAGCGCTTGCCGAGCGCACTGTGACCTGCATCATTCTCCCGAACGATGTGCAGGAGATGCGCGCGGTCAAGAAGCCGCCCCATGCCCATAATACGATACACTCAAGCGTCGGCTATATGCGCCCCTATGTCATACCGGAGGAGCGTGATCTGCATCGCGCCGCCGAGATCCTGAATCACGGCCAACGGGTGGCCATGCTGGTCGGTGCCGGGTGCCTTTCGGCGACCGACGAGGTGATAGCGGTTGCCGAAAGGTTGGGGGCGGGTGTGGCGAAGGCCCTGCTCGGCAAGGCCGCGGTCCCGGATGATCTCCCGTTCGTGACCGGTTCCATGGGTCTGCTTGGCACCAAACCCAGTTTCGATATGATGGAGGAGTGCGATACGCTCCTTATGGTCGGGTCCAGCTTCCCGTACAGTGAATTCCTTCCCCGCGAGGGTCGGGCCCGCGGTATTCAGATCGATATCGATGGCCGCATGCTCGGAATCCGTTATCCCATGGAACTGAATCTCATCGGCGATTCGGCCTCTACGCTGAGGGCGCTTCTGCCGCTCTTGCGCCCCAAAACCGACCGATCATGGCGTAACAGGATCGAAAAAAATGTCGCGGAATGGTGGAAGGTCCTGGAGGCGCGCGCCCTGAACGACGGCAATCCCGTGAACCCGCAACGCCTGTTTTGGGAATTGTCGCAACGGCTTTCGGCGAACGCCATTTTGGCGTGCGATTCCGGCTCGGCGGCCAATTGGTATGCGCGCGACATCAAGATCAAACGGGGGATGAAGGCCTCGCTCTCGGGGACGCTCGCCACCATGGGGCCGGCCGTCCCCTACGCGCTCGCCGCGAAGATCGCCTATCCGGATCGACCGGTCATCGCCATGACCGGTGACGGGGCCATGCAGATGAACGGCATGAACGACATCATAACCATTGCCCGGCATTGGCGGGAGTGGTCCGACCCGCACCTCATCATCCTGGTCTTGAACAACCGTGACTTGAACCAGGTCACGTGGGAGATGCGCGTGCTGGCCGGGAATCCGAAATACGAGGCCTCGCAGAGCGTGCCCGATTTTCCCTATGCCGCCTACGCCCAGATGCTCGGCCTTCGTGGCATAGTGGTCGACCGGCCGAGCGCCGCCGGGCCGGCCTGGGATGAGGCGCTGGCCGCCGATCGACCGGTGATCATCGATGCCCACACTGATCCGAACATTCCACCCCTGCCCCCGCATATTACCTTCAAGCAGGCCAAGAACTTTACGTCGGCACTGGTGAAAGGCGATGTCGACGCGCTCGGCATCGTGCGCGCCTCGCTGGCGGAAGAATGGGAGGAGCTCGTACCCCATGGCCATTGATGAGTCGGCGCCGCCCGTTGCACCCATCGAGAAGGCCGAGGTGCAGGTGTTTCGCATACCGACCGAGCAACCGGAGTCTGACGGTACGCTCGCTTGGAGCGCCACAATCATGGTGCTGGCGAGGCTTTATGCCGGCGGCCATGCCGGGCTTGGCTATACCTATAGCGCCAAGGGGGCGGCCGGGGTGGTGGCCGAGCATCTGTTTCCGATCCTTCGGGGCCGCGACGCCTTCGACATATCCGGCGCCTGGTTCGCCATGGCCCAAGCCTTGCGCAATATCGGCCGACCGGGGATCGGGGGTGCGGCGCTGTCGGCGGTTGACTGCGCGTTGTGGGATTTGAAGGCGCGGATACTGGGTGTTCCGCTGGCCACCCTGCTTGGCCGCAAGCACGTGGCGCTGCCGGCTTACGGGAGCGGCGGCTTTACGTCGTATTCCCGCGACCAACTGGTCGATCAGTTGCGCCATTGGGCCGAACAAGGGTTGCCGGCCGTCAAGATGAAGGTCGGGCGTGCGCCCGAGCACGATGTGGCGCGCGTGGCTGCGGCGCGTGATGCGATCGGTCCGGCCACCGCGCTTTTCGTGGATGCCAACGGCGCCTATAGTCGCAAGCAGGCGCTTCAGTTTGCCATGGCGTTCGGCAAGCAAGAGGTGTCGTGGTTCGAGGAGCCGGTGTCGAGCGACGACCTGGCCGGTTTGCGTCTCATAGGCGACAGGGCGCCCCCCGGAATGGATGTGAGCGCCGGGGAATACGTCTACGACCTTTTTGGCGCGCGCCGACTGGTGGAATCGGCGCGCATCGACGTTTTGCAGGCTGACATCACGCGTTGCGGCGGTGTCAGTGAATTCCTGCGCCTGGATGCCCTATGTCAGGCCCATTGTCTGCCGTTTTCTTCACATACGGCACCCGCTATCCATTTGCCCGTATGCGCCGCCTGTCAGCAGATACGACATATGGAATATTTCCACGATCACGTCCGCATAGAGCACATGCTGTTCGACGGGGCGCCCACCCCAGATGGCGGCCTCCTGACGCCGGACCTCTCCCGACCGGGGCTCGGTTTGGAGGTCAAAGAGACGGACGCGCGGGCCTATATCGTCTCCTGACGACCTCCCGGAAACTACTCCTACGCATCGCTTGCACTTCCATGCGGAAACGTAACGGACGTGTCGCAGGATTGCGGCCTCGCTACGCGCGTCTCCATCCAGGCATCCCAAAGAGGCCTGGGGCGCGAGCGCCATTCCTGATGGTGGCGGATTTAGATAGTCTGAACATGAAACCCACGAAAGGAGCGGTTATCCCATGTGTCCAGACCCGGAAAATAAGCCAAATACCCTGAAGCTTGACCGCAACGAGCTGAAAAAGACCCAGGAGCGCGTCACGATCTCGGTGGGCGTGGTCCACGAGGTGATTCGCGAAGAGGGGGAGCAGGAACTGCAGAGGTCGATCCCGGCACTCGCGTGGTCGGGTCTCGCGGCCGGTCTTTCCATGGGTTTTTCAATGCTCGGCGAGGGCATGATCTATCATGGGCTGCCGGCCAGTTCGTGGCGCAAGCTTGTGGCGGGCCTTGGGTATACGCTCGGCTTTATCATCGTCGTCCTCGGGCGCCAGCAGCTGTTCACGGAAAACACCCTGACCCCGATCCTGCCGCTCATGCAGGATTTGACGTGGCGCAAGTTCGCGCGGGTCATGACGCTGTGGGCCACGGTACTTGCCACCAACCTCCTGGGGGCCCTGCTGTTTGCTTGGGCGATCGCCGACACCTCGCTCTTCAAGGCCGGCATGCAGCATACATTGACCGTGCTTGGCCATCACGCCTTGCGCCCCTTTGCGCCGATGTTTCTCGGGGCCGTGTTCGCGGGCTGGCTGGTTGCACTCATGGTGTGGTTATTGCCGGCCGCGGAGACCGCGCGCGTCGTCATCATCATGCTCTTGACCTATGTCATCAGTGTCGCCGGCTTTCCGCACCTCATCGCAGGCTCCGTGGAGGCGTTCTATCTGGTCTTGCGCGGTGGCTTGTCCTGGCCCGGGTACTTCACGCAATTCATGATCCCGACCTTTCTCGGCAACGTCGTCGGCGGCGTCGTCTTGGTAGCAGCCTTGAATCATGCCCAGGCCACGGCCGGCACGCCGCCCCCGGACAAGTAAGCCGCCACAAAACCAGTTCGCGCACCGCGCCCTATGGGCTGCCCGTTTGTCGTATATCAAGGCGCCCCGCGAATTTCAGGTCATACCTCGATAATGGGCTGGTGTGCCGGCTGGGCGGCGCGCACAGAGGGAGAAAGCGGCCCCCGCTGCCACGCGAACATTGACTATAAAAAAGAGCGGAGGGAGGGGAGATGCTGAAGACGGAGGATTTTTGGGCCACGGTCATTGGGCTTTTGGCCTTGCTTGGGGTATGGATGGCGTGGCAGGCGGGTTCGCCGCTTGCGCAGATGGTGGCCTTGAACACGGCGGGGCTCCATTGGCAAACCTGGGGCGTGTTGCTCGCCTTCTTCGATCACCAATGGGATGCGGTATTGCTACAGCCCATTGTCTTTTCCCTATTTCTTGCCATACCCGTGATCTTTCTCAATCTGGACCTTGAACGCTTCCTGCTGGGATTCTTGGTGTTGTTTCTGCTGGCCTTGGCGACGTTTTCGATATCCGGCTGGGCGCAGTCCGCGCGCTTCGAACTTGAGCCGCCGGTCGTGGCGCTGCTCCTGGGTCTTGCCATAGGCAACCTGGTGGTGATTCCCGATTGGATGAAGCCGGCCTTACGCGTCGAGCTCTACCTGAAGACCGGGATCGTCCTGCTCGGCGCCACCTTTCCCCTCTCACTGCTCTTGAGCGCTGGACCGGCGGCATTGATGCAGGCGGCGGTCGGCACGATCCTTACGGTCGGCGCGATCTACGGCCTTGGCCGTTGGTGGGGCCTAAGTCACGGCCAAGCGGCAGTCCTGGGAACCGGCGCCGGCGTCTGTGGGGTATCGGCGGCCATGGCCGCCGGCTCGGCGGTGGAGGCGCGACGCCAGGAGATCTATCAGGCGATATCGCTGGTCATCCTGTTTTCGCTCGCCTGGGTGGTGGTGCTTCCCCAGTTGGCGGTCTTCTTCGGGCTCACGCCGGGGCAAGGGGGCGCCTGGATCGGGACATCCGAACTCGCCGATGCCGCCGGTATGGCGGCGGCCAGCAGTTTCGGGGCCATGGTGGGCCATGCCGATGTCGTGATCAAGGCGTTTACTTTGACCAAGGTGATCGGACGCGACGTCTGGATAGGTCTATGGGCGATCTTCTGGACATTCACCACCACTTGGCATCGCTCGCCGGGGGCGAGGCCTTCATCTCCCGATCCCAGCAGCGCGCATGCCTGGTGGCGGCGCGTGCCCAAGTTCGTCATCGGCTTTTTGCTGGCCGCGGGCGTCATGAGCCTCCTCACCTTGCAGATGACGTCCGCGCTTCGCCATGATCTTCTGGTGCCCCTGGTGGGCCTGCGCACATGGGCCTTCACGCTTTGCTTTCTTGCGATCGGATTGAACACCCGGTTTCGCCAGATGTTGGCCGTGGAGCGCCGGGTGGTGCTCGTATTCTCCGCGGGCGTCGTCTTCAATCTCGCCGTCGGTTATGTCCTGTCTACGATCGTGTTCGGGAGCCAATGGGCGGCCTTGCGTTGATGTCCGCGGGCTGCACCGGCTGCCGGCACTGGACCACCGGCCGCGAGCTGGAGCGAGAGGGTCTGTTCCCGGGTCTGCTCGTATTATCGTCCGGCACGAGCAGCCTCGCGGCGACCTACGGCTATTGCGCCTTGCGGGATCGACTGACGTCCTGCGACCTGCCGATGCCGTGCCGGGAGCCGCGTGTGGCGGTCTCGGCCGCGGCCCCGGTGAGGCACGGGAGGCGTGAGCCCCAAGCATAGCCCCGCGCCTTGGCTTCGTCGCGGTCCCTCATGCGCGGGTCGCCCCGCCCTATCGTTCGGCGTCCATCCCTAAGGCGGATCAATGCCGGCGGCGGTATCGGTACAATAGCGATCGAGCGCGCGACCGGAACCTCATGGGGCCTTCGCGAGGGCCCACGGTGTCGTTACGCGCAGGGGTCGTGATGGTCCGCATGCCGCGGCGACTAGGCTGTATAGGGGGATCACCAGCCCCCGGTCGGGTGGTTGCGGGCGCTGTCGGCCCTCGCCTTCCCCGCTACCGTGACGGGGCCTGCGTCTTTTACCGAAACACCTCTCTTTTCCGACCAGGAGGACATATGGCAAACACTCAGGATGTGGTCGTCATAACGGGCGCAAGTGCCGGGCACGGCCGTGCCGTGGCCCGTGGTTTTGCCCGCCAGGGTGCGAAAATCGGCCTGCTGGCGCGGGGACGCGAGGGGCTTGAGGCCGCCAAGCGGGAGGTGGAGTCCCTGGGTGGTCAGGCGCTCGTGGTGCCAACCGACGTCTCGGATGCCGACCAGGTCGAGGCCGCCGCGCAGGCCGTCGAAGCGGAACTCGGACCGATCTCGGTATGGGTCAATAATGCCATGGTCTCGGTCTTCTCACCGGTCAAGACGCTGCGCCCCGAGGAGATCGCGCGCGTCACCGAGGTCACCTATCTCGGCTATGCCTACGGTACGATGGCGGCCTTGCGCCGTATGCTGCCGCGTGACCGCGGTGTCATCATCCAGGTCGGTTCGGCGCTCGCCTATCGCGGCATCCCTCTGCAGGCCGCGTATTGCGGGGCCAAGCACGCGATCGCGGGTTTCACTGAGTCGCTACGCACCGAGTTACTCCACGACAAGAGCCGCGTGCGTGTGACCATGGTCCAGATGCCCGCCATGAATACGACACAATTTTCTTGGTCCAAGAATAAGATGAATCATAATCCTCAACCTGTTCCTCCGATTTATGAGCCCGAGGTCGCGGCCCGCGCGGTGATCTGGGCGGCGCGCCACGATCGTCGCGAGATCGATGTCGGGGGCTCGACCGTGGCCGCCATTCTCGCCAACAAGATCGCGCCAGGCCTCCTGGATCATTATCTGGCGCGCAACGGTTATCGTTCACAGGAAGCGCCCGGGCCGGTCGATCGCGCGCGTCCCGACAATCTCTGGCGACCGGTGCCCGGTGATCATGGTGTTCATGGCCCGTTTTCCGATCGCTCAATAAGCCGCAGCCCCGAGGTCTGGACGACCCTGCACCGTGGCACGATCGCGGTCGTGGCGGGATTGGGTCTGGCGCTGGCGGGACTGTCCGCGGGCCTGCGGCGCAGCCGACGTAGCGCCAAGCAGACCGATCGTCCCGTCATCGCCCCCGCCACCCGCGGTGCGGGCGATGAACACGGCGCGCGCCTGCGCGAGTTGCCGGCGGTGTGAGAACGTGGGCGGCGTTTGCCGCCCATGGGGTGGTGGCAATGCGCGGGGATTGGGTTAAAATGGCGCGCGCGATGCCTGTCATGGGGTTGTCATGAATCCTCCGTAGGCTTCACGGCAATCCACCAACCCTAGAGGCAGCTATGTTAAAAAGAATGAGCAGGTCCCCGTTCCATGCCGTGCTCGGGGGGTCGGTACTCGCGCTGGCGGTTGCCGGTATCCTGAATACCCCGCAGGCGTTCGCGCGCACGGTCAATGTGACCGAGACCGGCTCCACCTTGCTCTATCCATTGTTCAATCTGTGGGTGCCGGCGTACACGCGTAGTCACCCGGGTGTGCGCATCACGACCCAGGGGACGGGGAGCGGTACCGGGATCTCGGAGGCCACATCGGGTGTCGCGCAGATCGGCGCGTCGGATGCCTACATGAGCAATATGCAGGTCAAGCAGAACCCTGCGATCTTGAATATCCCGCTGGCCATCTCCGCGCAGACGATCAACTATAACATTCCCGGACTGAACAACGTCCATCTGAAGTTGAGTGGCCCGGTCCTGGCCGGTATCTATGACGGCCAGATCCGTTACTGGAATGCCCCGGCGATCGCCAGGTTGAACCCGGGCCGGCACCTGCCGCACCACCTCATCACCCCCATTCACAGAACCGATGGTAGTGGGGACACGTTCATATTCAGTCAGTATTTGTCGTTTTCGACACCGTACTGGAACTCGCATGTGGGTTACGGCACCACCATCAGCTGGCCGGCGGTGCCGGGCGGCCTGGGTGCGCTCGGTAATCCGGGAATGGTGCAGGCCGCCGCCCAGACGCCCTACTCCATCGCCTACATCGGCGTGAGTTTCACAAAAGAGGTGGCGCGCGCGCATCTTGGCACCGCGCTCCTTAAGAATCGTGCGGGACACTTCCTGCTACCCACCAGGAAAACCGTGGGCGCGGCGGCCGCCGAGCTCGTGAACAAGACCCCGACCGACGAACGTATCAGCCTCGTGTTCGCGCCCGGCGCCGAGTCCTATCCCATCATCAATTACGAGTACGCCATCGTCAACGACCATCAGCCGAGCGGCGTCATGGCCACCACCCTGCGCGAGTTCCTGTCGTGGGCGGTGGATACTCATGAAGGCAACGCGCGCAAGTTCCTGCGCCAGGTGCACTTCATCGCATTACCGCCGCGTATCTCGGCGCTGAGCCGCAAGCAGATCGCCAAGATCCATTAAGGGAGCCGATCGCCGGGGCCTTGTAGGGGCCCCGGCTTTCTCTGAGAGCCTCATGACGCTTCGACCATTTCGGATCATACTTGTACTCGTCACAAGCCTCATACCGCTCGCCCTACTCGCCGTCCTCGTCTTTCTTGCCCGTTACTCCTGGCCAGCCCTGACATTCAATGGCTGGCATTTCCTTACCGGCCACACCTGGAGCCTCGGGAATCTCTATGCCGATCCCGTGAAGCGACGTGGTGTACTGGTACCCATTGGCGCGAACTACGGCATTCTCGTATTCATCGTGGGAACGCTATTGACGTCGGCTATCGCGCTCGTCATCGCCATTCCCGTGAGCCTCGGTGTGGCGGTATTCCTGGCCGAAGGCCTGCGTAGCCGCCGTCTGAAGGCCCCGTTGTCGTTCGTAGTCGAGATGCTGGCGGCGGTACCGAGCGTCGTCTACGGCCTGTGGGGCTATGCGGTACTCACACCGCTCGTGGCCCATACCCTCGGGCCCGGACTGCGGGCGGTGCTGGGTTTCGTGCCATTCTTCGCGGGGCCCATCGGGAGCGGATACGGCCTGCTCGCCGCATCCATCGTGCTTGCACTCATGGTCGTGCCCATCATTGCCGCCACCGTGCGCGACGCCCTGGCCCGGGTTCCATCGGAGACAAAGGAGGCCGCGTATGCGCTGGGCGCCACGCATTTTGAGGTGGTGCGACGCGCCATGTTGCCGGCGGTGCGCGGCAACATCATAGGCGCCGGCATCCTTGGCTTGGGCCGCGCCCTGGGGGAGACCATGGCGGTCCTTATGGTGAGCGGCGGCGCCCTGAATTACTTTCCGGGCAACATCTACAGCCCGATCACGACCATGGCCTCGTTCATCGTTTC
>JAJZZU010000371.1 GCA_021797365.1 Pseudomonadota bacterium
ACCCCGACTGCGGCCCCAGCGCAGACGCCCGCGCCTGTCCTGCACCCGCAGGCCCGCCAAACGGTCGACATTTGATGGCCCCGGCGCCCGCCTTCGGGCGGGTGCCCTTCCTTTTTCTTGGGCTTTCTGGCCACTCGGACTTAAAGTCCCTCGGTCGTAAGGCTGTGCCGGTTCGAGTCCGGCCTCGGGCACCAATAAAAATAATAAGTTACAGCGATACTTCTAAGACCTCATAAAACCCCGTTTTCTCCGTGTAAGCACTATGTAAGCACTTGGAGCGATTTCGCGGCCTATTCGGTCATTCCCCGCCCTCCGGTATTTCGTAACGGTTGCACAATTCCTTCAGATACCGTCGCATGAGCCATAGGTGCGTCTCGGGCTCGGGGTGCGGGCGCATGATCTGCCGGGTCAGGGCTTGCGCCAGCAGCGGGGTCGGCGCTTGCGCCAGGTCATCGGTGATCCGCGTCAGGGCCGAGCGGCGACGGTCCCGCGAACGGCGCATGCGGGCGGCTGCCGTCATGGCAGTCTTGAAGATGGGCTTGCGTCCGGCCATGCGTCCCCCTATTTCGTAACGGTTTCGGAATAGCATATCACGCTCGCTTCGCCGCGCCTCTCCTGCCATTCCCTTGACTCCCTACCACTACCGGGCTATTCAGTGGGGGCTTACGCCTACAAGTATCGCGGTGATAGATAAACCGTATATTGGCGGTGAATGACTGCAAAACGCGAGACCAGATATGAGCCGGACGCTTTCCTTTAAGACACAACAGATTAATGTGGTAAAGGAGTCTGTCGGTAAGATTCTGCAAAAGTACGCACGAGCAAAAACTGACCGATCAGAACCGTCAGTTGTGCGCAGCCATGTCATGGAGCAGATCGACCCTGTGGTTGTGACTCCAGACGATGCGACCGTAAAGTATCAAGCCGCATGCGAGGCATTTCTTGCCGAAGTCGTTAAGGCTCGCGGGATGCCCGTGACGGCAATCATGGGTGTAGAGAACGGCGAAGATGATGATGGCGCCATTACTAACCATGACAGCGATAATTTCGATCAACTTCTGCCGCTGATCCGTGCTCGTCTTGATTGGGCCATCCAGAATTATCTTGATCAAGCAAAACCTTACCACGCCAATCGCCAAGCTGAGTTCTACATGCTATTGGACGACTTCTTACAGAATCCGCCGAGTCTTGCGAAAGAGATCGGCCCGCGCATCAGTCCGATTAAGCGGGAAGTCGGCTATTTCGCGAGATGGAGTGACACCTTTTCGGTGCTGAAGAACTTTAGCTTTCCTGGAGAAGTGCAGTTCATTTTTGATAGCCAGGACACTATAGCTGTGCGATGGGACTATAGTGCTCTTGACGAACAGATGGATGACCCACCGCCATCAGGCCATCGGCTTCGTAACGATATAATCTATACCGTAAAGGATAATTGGGCGCTCCGAAAAGGGCTCATGGTGCCGGGTCCCGCAGGCTATATTGAAGATGTGGATATTCCAGGCAGACAGTTAGGGTGTATGTGCTCGTTGTCTTGGATCACCAACCTTCGTGATCTGCCCGATAATATGCTTACGGAGCCCAGGCAAGTCGGCGGTAGCCAAGTGGATGAGAGATCCGACAACGTGCATAAGGGAGTTAGGAAACAGTCCACGGACGGCTTTGTTGCGCGCCTGTTTCGCAAAGTTTTTCGAGACAACTAGGCGTAGGGGAGAGGGTTATGGAATATCGTAAATGGTTGGGTTTGGTTACGTCTGTGGTGCTGGTGTCGGCCTGTTATGGGGCGATGACCGCGAAGGCGGAATATCAGCGAGGCCAGGCTTATGATAACGGCCCCCCTCACTTCAAACACTCCAAATACTTCAAACAAGCGGGCCCCGTTCCCGCATCCGTATGGGTCAAAGCCTTCGACGCCTTCTGCGCTAGTAAAGCAGTGGTAAGAAAGTATCAGATGGCCGCCTATTGGTACCGCAAGGCGGCGGATCAGGGATACCCCCAGGCCGAGTTCGCAATGGGGGCAATTTACGATAACGGCCCACAAGGGCTCCCCGAGAACGCTCAAAAGTCGTTTTACTGGTTTCACAAAGCCGCCGAAAATCGAAGACCATGGGGTAAACGGAGCGCACAATATCCAAATGAGGCCCGTCGCGCGATGCTATATATGTTTCTAGCGATGGATTACATGGATGGTCATGGTGTCCCCAAAGACTATGTGCGAGCCTATAAATGGTTCGCATTAAGCGCCTCGCAACCGGGTAAGCACGTCGCTTCGACCGTCTGGATGAATGCGATGGCGGCCAAAATGACGCGCTCGCAGGTTGCGCAGGCTCAAGCGTTGGCTTACGCATGGGCAAAGGCGCACGCAGCGAAAAAATAAATAGGCGCATACACCCCTAACAGGAGAACGCCATGAAACTGTTACTTATCGCTGCGCTGCTCCCGGCTTTTTTGCTAACAGGTTGCGCGACAGTTCCCCATACCGTTGCAACCGCGTGTCAGCCTAAATATATCATTGGAGCCACAGACTTTTATCATCGCAATACCAAAGTTGTAAAAGTGGATTCTATAAATCCAGCAAAAAGCCACGCCTCCTCTCTTGGTGGTGGCGTCTCTTGCCATGCGCGAGTCGTTCTCTCAAACAGCCCCAAAGAAGTCCCAGGCCACGTTTGGATTTTCTCTTCGTATGGAACAATGACTCGTATATGGAGCACAAATTATGCCGAGCAATCTCGCGATCAAGCCATCGCGAAATACGGGCGCGCAGGGTATTTTGCGCGTCAAAAAGCAAAAGAAGCGAAGATCATTAGTTGCTCGTCTGCCAAAGGCAAGGCGGACATGGAACACGCTATCCATGTACTAGATCGCGAAACCACCGTGCATTACATGCACTTTATAGATGTCGTCCATACCCCAAACCTATCGCCGCAATTCCCCAACCGCCTTACCTGCTACGTTCGTGTGAACACGCACCTTCGTGGGACAAAGATAATGCAAATAGTCAAGGTCACTGAAAAGCGGCTAAGTCATGACAGAGGTGTAGAAATATGGGAAACCGGAGCGCGATAACCCTTAGCCTTTAATAGTAGGC
>JAJZZU010000026.1 GCA_021797365.1 Pseudomonadota bacterium
GCGGCAAAGCCATTCAGGTAACGAAGATCGCCGCCGCGGTGAGCAACATGGCGACGTTGATGAAAGACGCGAGGCCCAGGGCCACCAGGATGTCGGCCTGCGCCATCCGAAAGAGCGCGGGGCGCTGCGCCGGCGGGCTCCGCCGCTCGCGCGGCAACACGGTCGCGGATTGCAGGAAGATCGCATGCGGCATGACCGTGGCCCCGAACAGCCCCACCGCCATCCACAGACCGCCCGGCGGGAGCCCCGGCACCACCAGCGCTGAGAGATGCCAGGGGAAGGCGGGCGTCCGGGCGACATGCCATTGCCAGATGCCGAGCACGCCGACTATGCCGACGATCGCGATCATGCCGTACTCGAGGGCCCGGTGGCCGCGGTCCGAGAGGTCGGCGAGCACCAGACATAGTCCAAAAATGAGGGCGAGCGCCGGCCCCACCGATAGCCCGAGGACCAGCCGCAGCCCCAGCACCGCCCCCAGGACCTCGGCGAAGTCGGTGGCCACCCCGGCACCCTCGGCGGCCACCCATAAGAACATCGAGATCCACCGGGGCAGGTGGACGCGGCAATTCTCGGCGAGGTTACGGCCGCTTGCGATCCCAAGACGCGCCGCCAACATCGATATCGCAACCGCCGTCAGATTGGCATACACCACGACCCATAACAGCCGGTCGCCGTAGCGCGAGCCGGCGGCGATATTGGTGACGAAATTGCCGGGATCGATATAGGCGATACCGCCGATGAACGCCGGCCCGAGAAACGACCAGAAACGACCCTTGCGCCCCTGCCGGCGCCACTCCGCGAACGCCGCCCCGAACCCCGCCCCTGACCCCCAGGGCTGCGCCTGCGACTCGGGCACCGGCGATCCCTCAGGCCTTCGGGCTACGCGACCCCAATTCCGCGCCGGTCCTGGGATCGATACTGGTATTGGACATGGTCCTGCGGCTTGCCGCCGCAAGGAGCTTCTCGGCCTGCGTCGACATTTTCACCGACGCCGATCCATCACCGCCGTCGACCGCGCTCTTCTGGCCGCCCCCGTCCACGTACTCCCATTCCTTACCCTCGTTCCAGGGCCCGCGGGCATCGCCCTCACCCTCCGACAAGTTGTAGTACTTCGATTCGAACTTGGGATCCCCCGGCCGCTTGCCTGGCGGAAAGTGCCCCTGAATCGAATAGAGGGCCTTTTCGAAGGACTTCTGATGCGCGATCTCGCGGGTCATGAGAAAGCCGAGCGCGTCCTTCACGCCCGCATCGGGCGTGACATTGATCAGGCGCTCGTAGATGACCTTGGCGCGCGCCTCGGCGGCGATGTTCGAGCGCAGATCGGCGGTCGGCTCGCCTATGGTATCGACATAACCCCCGCTCCACAGCGCCCCTCCGGAATTCATAAGCCCCGCGCCACCCCCGTAGAGCAGCGCGGTCACATGGCTCTCGCCCCCTTCCGTGACCGTTCGCAGCAGCTCGGCCTCCTGCCCCCCTTCCGCCATCTCGCCCTTCACGTTCTTGTTCAGCATCACAATGATGTTGCCGATCACCTCGAGATGACTCATCTCCTCGGTGGCGATATCGAACAGCATGTCCTTGCGCTTGCCATCGGTCTCGCCGATCGCCTGACTGAAATAGCGCATGGCGGCGGCCAGTTCACCTTGTGGACCACCGAACTGTTCGAGCATGAGACTGCCGAGTGTCGGGTTGGGCTCGGAGACGCGCACCGTGTACATGAGGCGCTTATTGTGTGCAAACATGAGATTCACTCCTTGTCGTTTCGAAAGACGCCCCAGTCTTTACGCAAAGGCCACGACCATCCATCCGGCCAAAGGCGCCTCGCCGATCACTCTCTTTCGACATGCGCTCATGACGGGCCGGTGTTTTATTTCCCGAACGGGCGGGGCACGGACGGCCGCAACCGGCGACGGCAACACGAACACGTGACTTCCATCTTCGTAGATATATTTCGTGAGCGGTCTTCGGGGCCACCGGATCCCGGACCCGTTGACGACCCCGCCGGGTGCGTGGATCGAGGGCACCGGGACCGTAAACGCGGCCCGACAACCCCCCTGCCGGCCGCCGCCTTGCGGGCCGTGACCGGCGTCGCGAAATGCCTTACCATGAGGGGTGTTGCGGCCGAGCCCCATGGCCACCCGACAGACACGGGCGCGCCGGTCGCCCGCCCATGCCGTGCGTCGGCGCGGCCTGTGTTCAAGGAGCACGATGCGTGTCCGAGTTTCAGATGCCTCTGGCCGGGTTTGGTCCCGACCCCACACCCCTACCGAAAGGCCACAAGGCCTTCGATCGCCTCGTGAAGAAGATTCAGGAGACCCGCGAGTCACTCGACGCCTGGGCCGCGGTACTGGCCCCCTATCAGAAAAAATTCACGAATGAACTCGTCCCCCTGCGCGCCACCTGCCGCACTTTGCGCATCGGCTTTGTCAGGCGCCTCGATGAGGCACTTGATGAAAAGGGGCTTACACAGGCCGAGCGACGCGGCGTCCAGATGCTGGTCGTGGAACTCACCGCCTCCTTACTCGGAGAGGGTGACGACCCGGAACTACGCGCACTCTACAAACGCCGCGCGCGCGGCGACTACGAGGATCACGCCGCAGAGGTCCGCAAGGCCGCGGCCGCGGCCTTCGAGGAGGCCTACGGGATCGACCCCGAGGCCCCGATCGAGGAGATCCTGCGCGAGGCCGCCGGACAATTGGGCGGGGACCAGGGGCCGCCGGCCCGGAACGTGCCATCGGCGGTCGAGCACCGCCGCATCCGCGAATCGATCCGCACCCTTTATCGCAAGCTCGCAAGCGCCCTGCACCCCGACCGCGAGCCCGATCCGGATAAGCGTGACCACAAGACCACGCTCATGCAGCGGGCCAACCATGCCTACGAAAACGATCGGCTCCTGCCGCTGCTGGAGTTGCGTCGTGAGCTCGACCCCGGGCAAGGGGCATGGGCGGGCGAGGACGAACAGGCCGTGAAGCTTTATACCAAGGCGCTCCGACACGAACTTGCGGCGCTCGAAGACGAGGTCCTGATCGCCGAGGCCGATTTCCGCATGCGTTTTGCCATCGACCCGCTCGTGTCGCTGACTCCCCGGAATGCCCTGAAGACGCTGGCCACCGAGATCAAGGAGGCCCGCGCCATGGCCGGCTCCCTGGAGACGGAGCTCGCCGATATCGCCGATCTTGCCTCCCTGAAGCGCTGGCTGCGTGTCCTGCGCGACGAGGGCCTGTCCTAGGCGGACGCCGGCACCGGGGGCCGGTCGACGCCGGTCCTCAATCGTCGATGAGCCCATCCGGTCTGGCACCGGCATCGGGATCGCTTGGCATATCATGGTTATAGAGCCGCACCCATCCCGGCTCATCGTCGGCGGCCCGCTCCTTGGCGGCATACATGGCGCGATCGGCGCGGCCGATCAGGTGCTCGGCATCGAGGGCATCGAGCGGGAAGAAGGCCACCCCGAGGCTCACCCGGACCGCTATCTCGCGGGGGTCCGCGTAAAAGGGCCCGTCGAGCGCGGCCTTCAGGTGCGCGACGACGGGCGCGAGATCGGCCTTCTGGCGCAGCCCCTCGATCAGGAGCACGAACTCGTCGCCCCCCAGGCGGGCCACGTGGTCGGTACCGCGCAGCGCGCGTTCCAGCCGCTTGGCGAGCGTCTTCAAGACCGTATCCCCGGCGGCGTGGCCGTAGCGGTCGTTAATACCCTTGAAATCATCGATGTCGAGAAAGCCCACCACCAGCAGCCGTCCCTCGCGTTCGGCGCGCGCCATCGCCCGCTGCAAGACCGGGTATAGGCCCTTGCGATTCAAAAGACCCGTGAGCGGATCGTGCGTGGCGAGATTCTTCAGGAAATCCGCGCGGCGCGCGGCCTCGGCCTCCCAGCGCACCGCAAGCACCTGGACCTGGCGGTAGGCATAGCCACTGAAAGCGAGCGCCACGATGAGGAAGATCAAGGGGATCTCGGCCTGCCGGTGCCACCACTGTGCCACCCATAGCGCCCGCGGGACGTCCGCGAACGCCACCAAGGGATAGCCGGCAACGCGCACGAATACGCCGTAGCGATACTCGCGATCACTGCTGACCCAGCCGCTGAAGACCCCTTGTATGGCGTGCGGATGGCGCTTCAAGGTCTCGGCGAGGATACCGGTCTGCGGCCGGTCGAGCAGGGCCGCGAGCTGGCCGCGCGGGACCGGGGCCCGGCCCTCGATATAGTCGTCGCTGCGCAGGATGCCGACCGCAAGCCCGGAGGGCAGCGACAGGTGCGCGAACAGGGCCTCGAAATTGCCAAAGCGGATGGGCGTGGTCACAAGGAAACGGGGCTGTCCTCCAGGCCCCATGACGGTATCGCTAAAGCCGATCACCCAGCGATCGACGAGCGGCCCATAGATCGGCCTATGAATATGCAACCCGGGGTGCGCAAGCGCGCGCTCAAGACTCGGCCATATCCGCGCATCCTGCCGAAAATCCGGGAGCGGCCGCCCCTTGGGTACGGCTGTCGAGGCGATCACACGCCCATCCGGCGCGATCAGCTCGGCGCTTGCGACCTCCGGCGAGACCTCCTGGTACTCGCTCAATAAGCGACGCGCCCGGGCCGGGTGATGCCGGGGATGGATCACCGCCAGGTGGTCGGCGAGAAACCGCAGACCGGAGGCCTCGCGATCGAGATCGTCGTGCGTGGCGGTAGCGATCAACGAGGTGGTGAGCATCAGCCGGTCGATGCCGGTCTTTTCGTAGCGGGACCAGGAATGCCACCCATAGAGGACCGAAAACAACACGGTGGCCACCACCGCAAACCAGTACGCCGCCATCAACGCATAGCGATGTGGCACCGCCCTGAAGCGCTGGCGCCATGCGCTCCGCCATCCCTGCGAGGCCCCCTTGGGTCCACGCGGTCTGCCCATACGCCCCCACTGGTGTCCGCGACCCGGCCTCTTGCCTCGGACCGCGGTTCCTCACAACGCCCCTCATTCCCAGCATAGACGAGAGCGCGAGGCATGGGGAGCATGGGCGCGGAAATACGCCCGGCAATGCCGGATCATGTATCGTTGGCGATACAACATCGGCCCGCCTGTTACGCGACGCGCAGGCGCCGATCCCGACGTAACGGGGTCCGGGCCGGTTCCCAGCCGTCCCCTTTACGCCCAGCCATGATATCGTAAAATGGCCTGCCCGGCCGGTACACGATGGTTTCGGTCCGTTTGCAAGGAAGGAGGGCCATCCTTGGCACCCAGCAAGCCGAACGCCCCTACGCCCACGAACATGCTCGCCATCACCTTCGCGGTCATGGCGAGCATCATCATGAACGTGCTTGACACGACGATCGTCAACGTCGCCCTTCCTCACATGCAGGGTGGTCTGCGCGCCAACGTCGACCAAGTGAGCTGGATCCTGACCAGCTACATGCTCGCCATGGTCGTGGTCACGCCCATGACCGGCCTGCTCGTCGAACGCTTCGGGCAGCGACGCCTCATGCTCGGCAGTGTCGCGGGCTTTGTGTTCACGTCGGCCATGGCTGGTCAGTCTCACAGCATCGTGGAGATGGTGATCTGGCGCTTCCTGCAAGGGCTGCTCGGGGCATCCATGGTGCCCGTGGGTCAGGCCATCCTGGTGGCGAGCTACCCGCCCGAGCGCCGCGGCATGGCCATGGCCACGCTCGGCATGGGCATCATGCTGGGGCCGGTCCTGGGCCCCATCCTCGGCGGCTATCTCACCGACGATGCCTCATGGCGCTGGTGTTTCTATGTCAATGTCCCGATCGGCCTCACGGCGCTTTTTCTGCTCGCCCGATATGTCCCGGAAGGCGGACAAAGCCCGCGTCCGCGGCCGATCGACTGGCAGGGCTTTTTGGCCATGGCCACGGGCCTCGGCTGCACCCAGGCGGTCTTGAGTCTCGGCGATCAGGACGACTGGTTCAGCTCGCAAACCATAAGGACACTGGCGGTGGTGGCCGCCGCCAGCCTCATTCTGTTCGTCTGGCGATCACTCACCGTCGATCGGCCGATCGTCAATCTGCGACTTCTGAAAAACCGCGCGCTTGCGCTCGGCAGCATGGGGATAGGTCTGTTTGGCCTGGCGTTGTTCGGCGTCATGGTGATCCTGCCGTTTTATCTCCAGGAGCACATGGGCTATGAGGCCAAGACCGCGGGGCTTGTCATGGCGCCCCAGGGCGTGGGGGCGATGATCTCCATGGGCCTCGCCGGCCGACTCCTGAACCGCAAGGTCAATCCGCGCGCGGTGGCGCTGGCCGGCATCGCGCTCGGGACCTTCGGCTCCTACCTGACCCTGTTCTACAACCTCCATATCGACATGAGCTGGGTAATCTGGCCGGGCTTCATTCGCGGGCTCGGGCTGGGCTTTATCTCCATCCCGCTATTCACCATCGCCTTCTCGAGCCTCACGAAACAGGAAACCGCGGAAGGCTCGGGCATATTCAATCTCATGCGCAACCTGGGGGGATCGGTGGGCATCGCACTCGTCACTACGATCATAAGCGAGTACACGCAGGTGGCGTGGAACCAGATGGGCGGCCACATCACCCCCTATACGCCGATACTCACCACCGTGCTACATGGCCGTCCGGTCACCGCCGCCAGCGCGCAAACCTTGGCCCAGACACTGGGCCAGCACGCCGCCATGCGCGGCACGCTCGATGCCTTCGTGTTCGTCTTCTGGGGATTTATCATCATGCTCCCACTGGTATTGCTCATGGGTAATCCCAAGGCACACCGTTCCGTGGAGCTCGTGGTGGAGTCCTAGGGACGCACCGCGACCGAGTTGGACGGACGCGCCACCCCATCCGGCGCGCGCCCGGCGATGACCGTCCGCTGGCGCCCCGGGTACGCCCCATCAGAAAAAGAACCCCGGGCCCGGTGTTGCCGCGCCCCGGGGTCCTCACCTCGAATGCCTTACTTGACCTTGAGCTGCTTCAGGGTCGCCTCGTCAGCGGTACCCGTCATCTTCAGGCCATGCTTCTTTTGATAGACGCGCAGCGCCGTCTCGGTCTCCCGCCCCATAAAGCCGTCGACCTTGAGGTGGGCGCCGGACTTGTCGAGGGCCCTCTGGATCGCCTTGACATGCGTATTACCCACGACCTTGTGGGCTGCCACTTTATGCGCCACCGGCTTATGGCTCGCCACCTTCATGCCCGCCAAAGCGACGCCCGGGATTGCTACGGTAACGCCCAGCAACAGCGCCGTGGCCCCAAGAAAGCCCTTGCGAACGGATGTATTCATTGTGTCCTCTTTGTTCCTTCACGGTGAATCAAAACCCCCTCCGATCGACAGCCGGACCCATCCACGGGTAAGACCATCCCGGGTCGGTTTGCGGCCTCGAAGAGCGCGCGCGCAGTATAGATGAATCCGTTTCGCTAATACAATGGGTATTGTGGAATCTTTTCATCATGGAGCGCTTTTATGTGTCGCCCATTTCCTGTAAAGGAAGCATGGTAAGCGTTATCGGCATATCCATGTTTTTTCAGCACTTTTGCAAGAACGGCCATGCCAGATTCCAGAATATTAATGGTCTCCCTGATAGGTGTGCATGCTATCGCCGCGAACTGATATTACGCGGACCAACGGCACAAAACGACAGACGTAGCGCGTCCATTCACCCGCTTAATCCCTTACAAATCCTGGCATTATTGGGGCAGGCGTCCCCATGGGCGTTGCGCTCAGCAGAAACACCGGCGGGCCGCGCCTGGCAACGGCCGTCCGTTCGGAATGCCACGAATTCCTCCGGTATATGAGGCACTTGCGATCTCATCGAGGGAGACACTCCGGATCCACCGCGTGCCGGATAGGATCAATGATCGATGATCCCAAAAAGGCGGGCCGGCGGTGGGGTAAGGCGCGCAGGATATCCGGGAATGGGCGCCCCCGCGCCTTTCCGGAAATGAGGGTTTCCACTGCCACTTCAAGGGCTTGCCATGAGTGCGCGCACCACCGGCCCGCCCCTAGCCTGAGGCCATGACCGGTAGCGGCCAGGGGTTTGGTGAAATCGCGGAGGGGTCGCGGGAGTCTCCGGCAAGCCGGCGCTTCGCGACTCCCGGCGCAGTCATCGGCTCCCGGACCCGGGGGCATTCGGCCCAAAGACCAAACACCGGCGGGCGTCACCGGACCTAGGGGGTATCATCGCCTCCCAAACAGGGAATGGGAGCGGGCCACGGGCCCGCTTCACCGACGTTGGTCGCCAAACCCACCCTGATCGCCCTGCGGTCCCCGATCCCCGAAGTTGCCCCGGTCCCCGAAGTTGCCCCGGTTTCCGCGCAGGCCCCGGTCGCCGAAATTCCCCCGGTCCCCGAAGTTGCCCCGGTCGCCGCGCTCACCCTCGGGGGCCTCATAAAAAAACGGTGAATAATAGCGCGGCTGCTCCTCCTCCCCGTCCCCTTCCGGATAGCGGCGCTCCTCATCGTAGCGGCGCTGCTCCTCTTCGTGGTCGTCGGTCAAGTAGGGCGCGGCCAGCCCGGCCGTCGTGCCGGAGCGAACCACCCTGTAGCCTCCTGATCTCGCGCCCGGCGTGATGCCGGCAGCCACCGCCACTACGGTGCGGTCTAAGCGTGGCGCCAGCAGGCGCGACTGTGCGGCAATGGGCGCCAGCGTCAGGAAACAGGCCGTGAGGACGACATAGCCCCCAAGATGCGCTCGTCGAACCATGAAACACCTCCTTGCGGGATCGGGCTTCCCCGGTCTCGCGGCACACACCAGGGCCAGGACCCTGGGTATTGGTCGCGCCCGCCGCCCACTGCGGACAGCGCCACCAATACCCCCATGGTAGCCCAAAATCCATGCCCCGCGCACGGCGGCCAAGCCCGAGATGGCGCTTAGTAACTGGGCCTTGGACCCGATATATCGGGTCGTGACACGCCGGTTATAGATGTCCCAACCTTCTGAGGATTGATGATTGGTTTTACTGATGCTCGATATTTTCGCTTCACCCAAGCGCTGTCGCTTGATCTCTGGATAACTGTAGCGGTCTTATCGTAATCACTCCTCAGCCGGGCAGGGCCTATCGTGTCACCAGCTAGATTCACTAAGGAATGAGCCCGGACATAACTGACGCCAGCCTCTGATGCCTGGACGGGGGTAGCCCATTACTGATTGGCTTACCTTGGGTAACTGGTCATATCACCATGAATCCGTAGCGGCCTGATTTTTTGCTTTGGCGCTCGGTTTTCTGCGGAACTGCCGCTGGACCTGTGGATAAGTGTGGCAGTCTTCCCGCTATCACCCTACCCCGCCATCTTCACGATCTCAGCCTGCATGGCTGTGGTGTCTGCCAGATGACGCCTCAGAAGGGCCATGCGAACGGGCATGCGTTTGTTTGCATGAGGTGCGGGCGAGAGCGCCGGGGACGTCCGGTTCGTGCGGGAGAATCGAGGCCGCCGCACGCCATGGCCTCCCGTGGGGCCCACGGCGCCTGAACGGGCGCTCCTTCGGCTGTCCCCTCGGTCTGCGGAATCGTTGTCTCCTTGAACCGCTCCGCCGCGTCCTTTTCGTAGGCCTGCGTCAGATCCGCCAAGTACTCCTGGACGGTTCGCGGCATGGCCCTACCATTCCAAGCCACCGTCTTGATATCCTGGGCGCGCAAGGGTCTCTGAAAGGCTTCCCTTGACGTTACGTCCCACGGGCTTTCGGCCTCACCTTGCTCTGGATCTTCCATTATGGGGTTCCTCACATGCAACGGATCTATGGGCTATTGCATATACTGCCTTTGTAGGCCGTAGCAAAGCAGGGCGCACCTTCAATGGGCGCGAAGGCGTTCCTGGCTTCACCTCATTGAGACATCCCATTGCACGTTGGATCTTTCCCACCTTTTCCAGGAAGCCTGGTAACACCTACCCCGCGGTATCGTAAGCCATCTGCAGGTTCACACCGTGGGAGGCATCCCCTTGTTCCCGCCCGAGAATCACCGCGGTCCGGCCTGCGGGGACCCGAAACCCCGGTGATTCTCAACTCCGGTCGGCTGCGGGGACACGGAAGGGTGTGTAACGATCGACGTGGCCCAGGCAGGGATCGTCTTGTTTCGTCGCACTTGCCACCGTCCCACGACGGACCAGGCACATAAAACGGGGGTTTCGCCATCCACGGCGTTATCGAAGAGATACATGCGGTCTACCCAGGGGGCGACCTGCGCGGCCTGGACATGAGACTTACTGTAACGACTGATAATTTTCGTGATAGGGACATCGTGTCCGCCCGCCATAACACGACGAGCCACGCGAGCGGCGTTGATTTCCGGATTACCGGTACTCAAGAAAAACACCCGAATGCGATAGCCGGCATCCTGCGCACGCCGCAAGAATGCGACCTTGTCAGGAGCGGAAAAAACGGTCTCAAAGGCAAAACTGCGACCCTCGGCCAGCCAACACTCTCGCTGGGCCTCGGCGTCACGTGCCGCCTGAAGGATGACCTCCAGCTTACTGGGATCCCCAAGGCGAGCGGCAATCTCATCAGGGTTCAAAAAAGGCGTGCGGGAGAACCAAGGCTGACGCCTCAGAATCGCGGTCAAAAATGACTTGCCGGAGCCATTAGGCCCGGCAATCACCGTGAGGACGGGGCACACGCCTCACTCTTCCGAAGGGCCGCAATGTCTTGCGCAATCCGGGCATGGAGAGCCGCCAGCCGCGCATGCGCATCGGCCTGAGCAGTTTTAGCGGCGACCGCCATCTGCGGAACCAAGGTCTCCAGGCGCTGGATATCAGCCTCCAAGAGGCTATCAAGGTCTTCGCCGGACGAGGCGGCAGTGGGTGCCAAAGGCATACTGTTCATTCAGACATTGTAAACCGACTTTCGCGTGTTCACCATCGCCTTATCTCGATGTCTGATCGGCCCCGAAGACTGGAGAGCCTCGCGCTGTTGACGATCATGTAAAACCGCGCTTTTTTGGCACACGGACGCGGCGTGATCATCACCGCGGCGCATAGCTATGCTCGTCAAGTTCGGTTGATCTCAACCGCAATTGACGAACTCGATTACCTGACCCTGAAAACCGAACAGACCAACGCCTTCTTCCGTTTGATGGACAACCGCTATGGGCGGGCCTCGACCATCATCACCACCAACCTGGACACGCCCTCCTGGTATGAACTCTTCCCGAACAAGCCCCTGGTCGACGCCCTCCTGGACCGCCTCCAGCACCACGGCATCACCATCCGCATCCAGGGCCCGTCCTTGCGCAGCCCCGCCTCCGCGGCCCCGGTTCCCCCAGACAAGCCCGATCCGGCTGCCGGCTCTCCGAAGACCCGGCGCCGTTCGCCAGCGAAGCCCTAGATCGCCCAAGCCGCGCACGATTCGTGGGGCCGGCCTGCGCCTGGCCGTCCCTCTGCACCTTCGCCTCCGAGCCCCCCACTCATCGTCCCGTTACGCCTTGCAGACCACAGAGTACCGCGCACTCACCGGGTCCGGTTCATTGAGCACATCTGGGTTCGTTTAAATGAGCGTTGAGGCGGCCTTCGCGCGAGTCCTATCCGGTCACTTGGCCCACGGGTCAGTCTATTCCCCGCCATCCCCTGCCCCAAGCGTCGCCCGGACGGCCAGGGGTGGCGTCATCCTTTGGCATCCAACGCATCGCCGCCCGAGGCAAACTATCGACAACGCGCCCGCATGGAGCGGGCGCGCGCAAGGCCGCTGTCTCTACAGCCCGGATCCCCTCCCGGGCGCACTGCCCTTTAACGGCAGATTGACGTCTCGGCCGCCACCGGTACGCCGGCGATCACCGTCTTGCACATATCCTTGCAGGTGGTATCCAGACTGCAGCACAACGAGCAGATCGCACCCTTGTTGTGCGGGCAGCAGGCCATGTCCTCCTTCTCGAACTCGAAGCCGCAGGCACTGCACGCCACCGTGTCGTGATGCGTACCGGCATGGTAGTGCGGGGCCCGGGCGATGTAGTACTTGCCCTTGGTGAGGATCGCCAGGATCGGCGACATCACAAACGCGATGCCAAGCGCCAGAAAGGTGGAAAACGCCTGCGCCACGGGGCCCAAGAGATCGAAGAACGCGGCGATCGAGACCGCCGAGGCAATGATCATGGCGCCGAAGCCGACGGGATTGAAGTTGTAGAGGTGGGCGCGCTTGAACTCGATATATGACGGGCTCAACTTCAGGATTGGCTTATTGATCACAAGATCCGCGACCACGGCCCCGATCCAGGCGATGGCGACATTGGAATAAAAGCCCAACACCTTCAGGAGGAAGGAAAACACCCCCATCTCCATGAGCGTGAGCGAAATTCCGACATTCAAGAAGATCCATACCACACGCCCGGGATGGGCATGCATGACGCGCGAGAAGAAATTCGACCATGACAGTGAACCCGAATAGGCGTTGGTGACGTTGATCTTGATCTGCGAGAGGATCACGAAGAACGTCGCCAGGCCCAGTGCCACCCCGCCCGTGGCAAACAGGTCATGGTAGCCGTGCACATACATCTGGATCGGCTCATTGGCCTTGGCAAGCGCGGTGCCGTTATGAAAGGCGACCGACGTGAAGAACGACCCCATGAGCTGCTTGCTCGCGCCGAGCAGCACCCAGCCGGGGCCGGCCAGGATCACCGCCAGCCACCAGCGGCGCCTGGTCTTCTCGGTCTTTTCGGGCATGAAACGCAGGTAATCGACCTGCTCGCCGATCTGGGCGATGAGCGACAGCACCACGCCCGCGGCGGTGCCAAACAGCAAGGGGTTGAAACCCGCGCCGCTCGCCGAATGACCGGCAAAATGCGTCCACTGCGCCACCGCCCCGGGGTCACGGGTAAGGACTGCAAAGAGCGGCAGGATCATGAGTGTAAGCCACACAGGCTGTGTCCAGACCTGGAGCTTTGACAGCAAGGTCATGCCGAACACCACGAGCGGGATGATCAAAAGCGAGGCCACGGCATAGCCGATGGGCAACGGCAGACCGAAGTACAAGGCGAAGGCCTGCGCCATGATCGAGCCTTCGAGGGCAAAAAATATGAATGTAAACGAGGCGTAGATGAGCGAGGTCAGGGTCGATCCGAGATAACCAAAACCCGCGCCGCGGGTGAGCAGATCCATGTCGATATTGTACTTGGCGGAGTGATAGGCGATCGGGATGCCGGTCAGGAAGATCACCAGCGCCGCCGCCAGGATGGCCCACACGGCGTTGGTGAACCCGTAGCCTATGGTGATCGAGCCGCCGATCGCCTGGTCGGCGAGGTAGGAGATGCCGCCCAGGGCGGCGGTGGCCACCGAATATTCCGACCAGCGCCGGAACGCGCGCGGGGCATAGCGCAGGGAGTAGTCCTCGAGCATGGGGTTATTGACGAGTTTTCCGTAGCGTCGCCGGGACGGCGTTAACGAAGGATTGACGGTGGCCATGGTGGTCCTCTCAGATGATGAAACGATCAATGACCCAGCATCCACGGCCGGCCGCGGGCGGCACCGGCTCGTGGCGTGGGGGTCTTGTGGGTATGGGATACCGGCTCGTGGCGGCAGCGTTCCTCGCGCGCCAACGGCGCAAGATCGGCGCGCGCAAGGTGCACGCCCGACGGTATGCGCGGCGAAGGCTTTGCGCAGCGCGGGCATGGTCTCGGATGCTCGCGCGCGGGCATGGCCGCATACGCCTCGAAGGCCCCGCAGGCCGGACACCGGTAGTCGTAGAGGGGCATGCGCGCGTCCTCAGGGTTTCGCCAGCGCGCCTGTGTCCGTGACCCGCGGTCGCGGACCCGAGGCCTCGGGCTTGATGTCGAAATCAAAGATCTCGGTGGGCAACCACAAGGTCGCGCAGGCGTTGGGGATGTCGACGATGCCGCTTATATGGCCCTCCACCGGGGCGGTCCCGAGGATCGCGTAGGCCTGCTCGCCCGAGTATCCGAAATTCTTCAAGTACTCGATGGCATTGAGACACGCCCGGCGATAGGCCACGTGCGCGTCGAGATAATGCTGGCGGCCACCCTCGTCGACCGATATGCCCTCGAAGATGAGGTAGTCGCGATAGCGCGGTTCAAGCGGGCTTGGCTTGAAGATCGGATTGCTGACGGCGTACTTCTTCATGCCGTCTTTGATGAGCCCCACACGCAGGTCGAGATAACCCGCCATCTCGATCGCCCCGCAGAACGTGATCTCGCCGTCGCCCTGCGAGAAATGGATGTCCCCCATGGACAGTCCCGCGCCCGGTACATAGACCGGGAAGTACACCTTCGATCCCTTGGTGAGGTTCTTGATGTCGCAGTTGCCGCCATGCTCGCGTGGCGGGATCGTGCGGGCCGCCTCGGCGGCGGCCTTCCTGGCGGCCTCGGGCGCCATGCGCCCCATGAGCGCCGACTGCGCGAGCGGCAGGAGCGCAAGCGGCGGCACGCGTTCCGGATCCTGTGCCACGAGCGCGGCCTCGCGCGTATTCCAGGTCTTCAGAAGCTCCGGCGACGGCAGGCAACCGATCAGGCCCGGGTGCATGATGCCGGCGAACTCCACGCCCGGGATGTGCCGCGAACGGGT
>JAJZZU010000372.1 GCA_021797365.1 Pseudomonadota bacterium
TTTCCAGGCACCCACGGGCTTATAGATATCGATGATTGCGTCGGTGAGGACGACACGATGTAAAGCAAAGATGTCGGCTTCCCGCAGTCTATCGACCTAGGTCTTGAGTGTCTGAGGCAAAGAAACATCGAGTATGCCAGATCCTTAAATGGCCTATAGGAGTTCGCTTGACGTCTTGTGCAATCATCGCTGTTATACGGAAAGAGAGGACCTTTCGAGAAGAGCCGTGTGGGCGATGGATCAGGATCTTGTAAAGACCTATACATAGAGGAGCCTGTACGCTCATGCCATCTGCACGTCGGACTCGTTGCATCCGTCCTTGCGGGATCCAATGCCCAAGACCTCGTGTGCCCAAATCACGAATGTGCCCGCGACCTCCGAGTAAGAGCTGACTTGCCATCACGCTGGACAAGGGTATTCCCTTCTCGCAGCACCACGCCACCAATGAGCAAGAATCGTAATGAGCTTCGGTGGGCCCGCACCGAAACGACAGCACGTCACGGACGGGTGTGCCGCGAAGATGGGGAAGCGCAAGGTTCAAGGGAAATGAAACGCGCGCAAGTGGAGTGCGCGCGTCTTGTCTCACAGCACAGGTGGCTTTTGTCGCGATAGTGGCGTGAAGCGTGCGGTCGTGGCTGTGTCCATCGCTATACCCCGCCCCAATCGGAGGAGCGAGGGCTGGATGACTCAGGGACCGCGTGTCTTTTGCGTGCGTAGCGCTTCGGTCAACTCCTCGATCCGTCGTTGCTGTTGCGCCACAGTCTCTTGCAGCACCCGCCAGGTTCGGGTGATATCATCGAGTCGTTGAAGGCCCCGCCACATGACCTCGGTACCGGGCTCCCCGTCGCTCTTGCGCCCCCGAAAACCTCCGAGCTTGGCGATCATGCCGATGGCTTGACCCAGGGTCGGTGGAGTCGCTGGCGGAAGCGGATCCTGGGTGTGGTAGACACACAGCGCCTGCCATTCGGCCTCTTCGAAATAGACAGTGGCCGCGAGATGGGGGACCTCGCGCCCGAGTTTGACGAGGTGACAGATGCGCCAGGCGACGACCATGTCGATCGCCAGGCACGCCTCCAGCCGATCCGCCGTGCCCAACTGACGGTCCTCAATGCGACACCCACTTTTCAGGGTGCGATGAAACACCTCGATGTTCCAGCGCAGAGCGTACCATTGCACCTTCTCAACGGCTTGGTTGAAGTCCGCTACCGGCAGGGTGGTGAGCAGGCGCCAATCGATCGGTGCCTGCCCCTGGGGGGGATGCTCTTCTTGCGCCAGCACCACGCGTATCGACACACTCGGCATAGGGGATTTACCGGGTGGCGCGGCGAGCGTCAGGGCCGCAAAGCGAATCGTGAGTTGAGCCTCGCGGGCCTCACGCTCGTGGTTTCGCGGGAGTTGAACATGCAGGGTACCCGCCACGGGGGCTTCGGCTGCGCGCGCGAAGAGTCGGGCCTCCTCTTGATCTAGCGCACGATCATGACGCGCGCGCACCAGGAGTTTGGGCCCCATGGGCTCTTTCGCCGCCTCGGCGAATAACTCGTAAATATCCGCTTCCCGGTCCCCCATGCTCACCAATGTCACCTGCGGGTTGCGCCGCTGTACCGCCGCCACGGCCTGATAGCTCTTAAGCCAGCGGTAGCTCTCTTTCTTCTCGATGGGAAGCGCGTGGCGCCGGGCCTTCTTGCCGAATTCTTCGGGATCGCGCGCCCAGCATTGTGCATCGAGAAAGCCCAGCGGCAGCCCCTTCGTGGTGAGCGCCAAGGTGCTGTGGAGATGAAGCCCCTGGGGCCCCTCGATGCGGGTGCCGATCGGCCCTAAGCCGCGTGTGCGCGCAAGATGGCTGTAATTGATGCTCGTGGTGTCTTGCGCGGCGAGGATCACCTCACTTGCGCGATTCCCGATACGAGCCTCGGTGGCGGCATAGTGCGGCTGCAGAAGCGTTTCGATGGTGGCGTCCTCGTGGGCCATGAGACGGTACGCCCCGTTGATGCGCGCCATGTCGCCGTTGCAAGCGAGTGCAATGCTGGCCTGGGGGCGCGCATAAAAGTCGCGCGCCACGGTCAGCACGCGCTGGGTCAGGCGCGCTGATAACCGGCAACGGCCGAACTCCTCCTGCGCCCAGTCGGCTGGCGCATGCGCCGAGGCGCTGGGCACGATCCGCGGGACGATCAGCGGGGCAGTCAGGATCTTACGCCCATTGCGCTGCAATGGGGTGAGGAACACCCGCTTCAGCGCCACCGGGGTCGTGCGGTCTCGGTCCTGGCGCCCGCGCCCCGTTGTCAGGCCGAGATCCTCCCAGTTGGCCGCCCGATAACAGGTGCCTTCATAGCGGCTCGTGTCCACGAAGGTCTCGACCAACAGCGGGCGCTCGCCATAGAGCCCCGCCCAATCGTCTTGGAGCCGCGTCGTGGCCAGCCCCAGGATATGGGAGGCGAGGTTCTTCACATGAACCGAGGGCAGGATCAAAAACCGCGTATTGGCGACCACGCGCGATAGCCGGGCCGCCCGTTGGGCATCGCTCCAGCCGATCCACTCATCGCGCACACCCAAGCGCCAGGCAGCGGCGCTAAAACTCAATCCCCCCAAAAAACCTTCCCGACTGCGAATCACGTAACGCAACTGCGCACCACACAAGGGGCCATCGCTCAAGGGATGATGGGCGCGCATCATGGCGCGCCAACCCTGCGAAAGCTCCCGATGGCCGTTGACCACGACGAGTTCCACGTCGTGAAGCTCACTTAAGCGAGCAGTGAGGCAAGGCCACTTTGGCGGGGGCGACAGAGGGCGCGGCGACCGTGGCGCGAAGCTCACGTCCCGCGCCGGAGGCAGTTCGATCAACCCGCAGCGCTCGAGTTTATTCAGTGTCACCCGGCAACTGATTTCCTTTGGCCGTCCATCCGGTCCGTACCAGTTGAACCACTGGCAGACCTCTCGTGCCAAAGACCCACGCGTTAAATCCGCGCGGGCGCGCACTGCCTCGCGGATACGTGCCAGAATCTCGTCGTTGAAGTCTCTGCCAGCGATGACCATGCCACGCACGATAGCGGAAAACCTCACCCTTGTCCAGCGTGATTACTAGTCAGG
>JAJZZU010000373.1 GCA_021797365.1 Pseudomonadota bacterium
GCGTCCCTCAGGCCCCCGCCAATCCAGCCACTCGCAGACCTCACGCGACAAGGCCGTGCGTGTCAGTGTCGGGTCACCCTGGATCCGTGCCCGAATGCGCGCGAGGGTGACGTCGGAGAATTCCCGTCCGGTAATCTGCATACCGACATGCTAGCGAATCGCCTTCCCGGTGTTCAGCAAAAACTGTGGGACAAGATCAGTCTCAATGCCGCCGGGCGCCTCCAAGATATGACCATTGGCATCCAGGCGCTGTTGACGGACGACGGGGATAAGGCCCAGGCACTCGCCGAGCAGCTGGACGGCATCAATCATGAACGCCGAACGATCGAGGCGATCATGCGCGAGCAAGCGGAGTTGTTGGTCGAGCGCGATTGGCCTGCTGATTTGCCGCCCGCCCTCTGTCTGCACGACCCTTCTTGGCACGAGGGCGTTGTCGGACTGGTGGCGTCGCGTATCCGCGAGCGCTGACGGCGCCGACGGTCACCTGAAAGGATCCGCCCGCTCGGTGCCCGGCCTGTATATTCGCGACTGCATTGCCGATGTCGCCGCTCGTCACCCGAACCTCGTGGTCCGCTTCGGGGGGCACGCCCAGGCCGCCGGGCTCAGTATCGCGTCCGACCGACTTGCCGATTTCACAAGCGCGATGGAGGCTGTTGTGGATTCACACGTGACGCCGGATCTCTTTTGCGATGCGATCACGACCGACGGCCCGCTTGCGATCCACGAACGCACTCTGGAAACCGCGCGCACCCTAGAGGCTGGAGGTCCCTGGGGCAGGGTTTTCCCGCCCCCCGCTTTGTCGGGGGCTTTACGGTGACGGCGATGCGATCCCTTTCGGAGGGGCTGCACGCGAAACTGACCCTGGCCGATACCCAAGGGACCTTGTGTGAGGCCATTGCCTTTCAATGCGCCGCCCGGCTGCGCTGGACGCCTACACCAGGCCCTGTCCGGCTCGTATATGGACTTGGCCTGAACCGGTATAATGGGCGGGAGTCCGTTCAGATGATCGTTGAACGGGTTGTTGCCGGGCGATAACGCCAATCAGTACCGTCACAACCGGAGTCGGGCCTAATACCGTCCGTATGGGGTACGGGACGATCAAAGATCATATAACCCTGAGGAACTCGCGACATGGATTTCCGGCAACTGGTACGAGAAAGAGCATCGCAGCGGCTGCTCTTTTTACCGCATGCAGTGCGCCAGATGTCACGGCCGGATCGTATGATTTCCGCTGAAATTGTCCGGAAGGTGCTTGAGGACGGCGAGATTATAGAGGATTATCCCGAAGATGTCAGAGGGCGCAGTTGTCTCATCCTCGGAAAGGACGATGACGGAAGACCGATACACATCGTATGTGCCCCGAAAGACGAATACTTGGCAATAATAACGGCGTATATTCCGGACGACGCGCAATGGGCCAATGATTTCCGAACGAGGGTTAAATCATGAAGTGTATCTATTGCCAGGGCGAAATGGTGCGCGGAAATGCGCCGCTTCATATCGATCGCAAAGATGTTCACGTCAGCCTCGATAGTGTACCAGCGTGGGTTTGCACGCAATGCGGAGAAGCTTATTTCGAGGAAACCGAGGTGAATGCAGTTCAGGACATTATTAAGGTTGTAGACGAACAGTCAGGTAAGCTAGTGAGAACGGCCTGAAATAACGCCGTGAACGTCAACGCCGTACGAATATAGGTCAATTGTGACCGCTGAGCGAGCCGCAGTTTACCTGTTTTTTGGATTGGCCTGAACAAGAGGCACGGCTCCGTGACTAATGGCACGCCCAGACTGATGCAACACGCGGGCGTGAGCACGAACCGAAGAAGTTGCGCCACCTGACCTACCGCGGGCCAAGAGTGGCCGACAGACCGGCTTATGGTCCGACCCTCGCGAAGTCGCGGGGCGCACCTAGGATCTTCTCCTATCGCTGCCGCTCCGTGTCGCGGGATACGAACAGGACGAGGCCGCTCTCTTCTTCGGCGTCCAGTCCGTAGCGAATCAAGATCACGCGGATGCGCGAGAGCATCGGTGCGATGCGGACGGTAAGGCCTGCAAGGGCCCCGTCGTATTTGATGACCGCCGTATTGGAAAACCGCGGTTGGTCCCAAAGCACGCGGCCGACGATGATGGCGAGTTCAGACTCGTCGGGGTCCGCCACTCGGTAAAGCGCCAGACCCGCCGCACGAACAAGAGAGTCGAGCTCCTGGAACCCGGGATCGGCGTCGAGGCGTGCCGCAAGTTCCCCGGGATCGGCGCGGCGCACACGAAAACTCGCCCCAGCCAGCAAGTGGATGCCCGGACCCATAATTAGTACGCCCCCACCGCGGGTACCGTCACGAGCGTCCCGCCCGGCACCCATGCGCCGATGAGGGCCGTGTAGGGCGGCGACGTAAGGGCACTGTTCGCGGATTGCGGGTCCCGGTCATCCCCATCGCAGCCGCTGCTGGCGCTGTTCGGGCCATTTCCCACCGCAAGCTCGTAGCCCCAGGCCGATGTCTGGTCTGTTGCGGAAAGCCCAAGCGTCGTCGCGAATCCGACGGCGGTCACAGGTTGCATGTCGCAAACCGAGGGCCCGGTTAGCCTGAACTTGCCCCCGCCGTAATAACGTCTCTTCCACGTAAGGTCCCGTGATTCCTGGGGTTTTCTGGGATTTGGGAGAATGTTTGGGGCTTGCAGGGCAGTCGCTCATATGTGGCGTAACGGGTTGATAGAGGCGTACAGAGTGCCTATAGGCGGCCTATGCCAAAGCGTACTGGCGCCGCATACGTAGTTACAACGACACGCCGCTATAAGGGCCGGGTCTATCATTCCCATCTGCTGCGGCGCAGCTTTCGGGAAGGGGGCAAGGTCCGCAACGAGACGCTCGGCAATCTCTCGCACCTGCCGGAACCACTCATCGCCATGATCCACCGCAGCTTGAAGGGCGAGACCTTCGTGCCGGTAGGCGAGGCCTTCACGATCCGGCGCTCCCAGCCGCACGGGCATGTGGAGGCGGTCCAGCGGATGATGGCGCGTCTGGGTATAGCGACACTGATCGCCGGTAAGCCCTGTCGGGAGCGCGATATCGTCCTGGCCCTGAT
>JAJZZU010000374.1 GCA_021797365.1 Pseudomonadota bacterium
CGCCGGCGCAGAACGCGCAGACCATCCTCGCGCGCAAGCCGTCGATCAATGCCTTCAGCACGGGTCCCAATGGGGTGCGCAGCACCATCACCTTCCGCGCCTTTACGAGCGGCCAGTTCACGGAGACCTTCGATGGCATCCCCTTGAACGACATGTTCAATGGCGCAGCCACCAACAGCGCCTCGATGCGCAATGCCATACCCCTCACGCTCGCCGAGTACACATTCGGTAAACCCGTAGCCGTTCCCTATCGGCACAGCACGCGAGCGAAGTCCCGGCGCAGCGGATACAGCCAGATATCTTTGATGGGGATGATCTGTTTGTGGGTGGGACACTTCTTGCCCCGGCCGGCCGTCTTTCCGACCGGAATCCAGTTGGCGGCTTTGTAGCAGGTGCCGCGGTGACGCTCGGATTCGACGAAGGTCTCCAACAGCACCGGGCGGTAACCATAGCGACTCTGCCAATCGTTGGGCAGTTGCCGGGCCGCCAGTGATAGGATCTTGGAGGCCAGGCCCTTCGACTGGATCCAGGGCAGGATCAAGAAACGGGCGTTGTTGACCACAAGCGGCAAGTTCTTCTGACGCTCGGGCTCTTGCCACCCGATGAAGCGATCACGCCCGGCAAGCTTCCAGGCGCTTGCGCCAAAACTCAAGAGCGCGACTAACCGCTCGCCCGCAAAGACGTTGTAACGCATCTGGCTGCCCGAGAGCGGCGTGTAACCCAGATAATGGTAGCGGGCCATGTACTCATTCCACAGACGGGAGACCCCAAGGCTCGCGGCGGTGGCCGGGCGCGGGGCGGTGACCGGGCGCAGCGTCAAGGCCTCCAACTCGTGAACGGGCTTACCGAGTAATGGCTCGACATCGGTGGCCCCCGTGGGTGGGAAGTGCGCACGCTTTCGGCCGTTAAGGGCCCGTGAGGGCGGCAAGGTGATGAGTCCATCGGCCTGCAGGCGCAAGAGCGCCACGCGACAGGTCATGTCTTTGAGCTCGCCATTGGGTTTGGTCCACTGCCACAGCGCGCAGAGTTGGCGCGAGAGCGGGGTGCGCAAAAGAGATGGGTCTTCGGCTATCAGGCGCTGAATCGTTTCGATATCGTCGGGGCTGAAGAGGCGTCCGCAGTAAAGGCTCATGAGGTGTTGAATCCTTCGGTGGGGGTGGGTGTTTGTGTGTGCACGCAAGAGGCGATGTCCCCCTGCGGGCCTACAGGGCCCGCCCGCAGGGTGGCCAACTGAGCGGCCTCCATGCTCCAGGGAAGATAAGGCCGGAGGTCGACAGGGGGCTGATTGCCATTCTCGGCACAGGCTTGTAGGTAAGCGGTAAGCCACATACGCGGATTGATCCCCCAGAGCTTGACGGTCATCAGGAGGCTATACATGGTGGCCGCCAGTTGCCCCGACCACGCGGAGCCCGAGCCGTAGAAATTCTTGCGTCCCACTACGGCTTGGCGCACATCGCGTTCGGCATTATTGTCCATGGGCACCCACGGATGCTCGACAAACACCGTCAAGCCCGACCAGTGATTCTGCATGCTGTGCAGGACCTTATGGGCTGGGTCGGCGAGCCGGGGGTCGGCCAGTGCCTCATCGCGCCGGGTGGCCAGGTCATGTACGGCCTGTTGTAAGCGGGCGTGGTGCGCGGCGTACAAGGCGCTGCCAGGGTCCGCCTGAAGGCGCAGCCCATTCTGATGGTACAGATCGGCTATGGCACCCACCCACGTCATCGCCCACGGCGACAGGTCGGGGTAGCTGTTGGCCAGCTCCAGGAAATCTCGTCTCTGGTGGGCTTAAGCAAAAAGCCAGCACTACCCCGGGGTGCAGGCGCGCGAATTTCTTGTACGCCGCGTAGCGGTCGCAACTGATGATACCGTGCGTCACGCCCGCCAACTCCGCTTCGACTACGGCGGTGGAACGTGATGCATCGAGCACGATGTGAACGACTGAGTGGGAGTGAAAGACCCAGAGGTACCATCGGTGACCGACCTTGCCCGCGCGTTCGATGAACACCGCCCAACGAGTCTCATCGGCATGCCAGTGGGATTCGCTGCGGAGTTTGTGCGTAAGCGCTTGGTCGAGTGGCGCGAACAGGGGGGCGATCGCCTGCAGGCCGCCCGTAAGCGTGCCCGGCGACATAGTGAGCCCCTGATGGGAGAGATCCTGCAATAGGCGGTGACTGGGGCGTCCATACAGGAATTTGTCCAGCAGCGCACTCACCCACACCGAGACCCCGAACTTGCCCCGCGGGATCAATCGTGGCGGGGGGCGCGCGGTGATGAGGCCGGGCACGCCTGGGCAGGAGCAGACCTTGCGATAGCGCCGTCTGTGGATGACGCGCCGATAGGCCTGGACCTCAATCTCTAGCACCTCACTGTCTTCGGTGCCCGGGAAGTCGGCGTAGCCCAGCCCACATGACGGACACTGCGGCGAGGCGATTGCGATCGTTTCCTCGTGCGCGGGTAGATGGGCTTGTAGGGTACGCCCGTGACCGGGTGTGCCCGGTTGTTGACCGCGCGATCGGGATGATGGGATATCCCGCGTGAGCCCCTTATGGCCCTGCGCGGAATGCTCGGATTTACGACCAAACAGCCGCTTTTGCAGATCACGAATCTTCGCCTGCGCGGTCTTAAGCTCGCCCTGTAATGCCGTCTCGCGCAGGGCCGCTTGGGCCCTGGCCCGCTGGTGATCGACTGTCAGTTGCTCTAGGCGGGCCAGTGCCCGTCGATGCGCCGTCTTCCAGTACCGGGCGTCCCACACGAGTTGGATATACTCTTGTTGGGTCAGTGTCACCGACACCTGCGCGAATGGCGTGAGCCTCGCATCGGGGATCTCTGGTCGCGTTACGGTCGCGTAAGGCTCGGCATCCATGAGGGGGGACTGTAACCCACACGGTTCTTCGTGTCCAGTAGTTTTGTTAAACGCGATGGGCTACGGGTTCACCGAATAGTTACCTCGCCGATACCAGCGGCATCCAGATCTACAACGGCATCAACAACCCGGCGGTCAACGGCTACAACTCGCTCGGCGGCACCATCAACTACGAGCCCCTGCAGCCCGCCCAGCACATGGGTGGGGCGG
>JAJZZU010000375.1 GCA_021797365.1 Pseudomonadota bacterium
GACCTACATGGATGGCGATGAACATGAAGGTCGCTTTCATCGCTGGCTTGCGTTGACGCTCGGGTCGTTTTTGACGCTCATCGTGGCCGGCAATGTGTGGGGCTTCTGGGTCTCGTGGGTTGCCACCAGTCTCTGCCTCCACGAGCTCCTGGCCTTTTACCGCGACCGTCCCGGTGCGGTGCTCGCCGCCCGCAAGAAATATCTGCTCCACCGCCTTGCGGACGCCTGTCTGTTCTCGGCCTTTGCGCTTATCGTGCGCGCGCTCCATAGCGCGCAGTGGGCCGGCATTGCCCGCGCCCTGGCCCATACTGCAGGTCCGCTGCCGGAGGGTCTGGCGGTGGCCGCCGCCCTCATCGTCGTGAGCGCCGTCCTAAAGAGCGCGCAGTTCCCGTCCCATGGCTGGCTCATACAGGTCATGGAGGCACCGACCCCGGTGTCGGCGCTGCTCCATGCCGGCATCATTTACACAGGGGCGTTTCTGGTCCTGCGCGCAAGCCCGCTCATGGCGCATATCGCCTGGGCCGGGGATGTCCTGGCGGGGGTCGGCCTCGTGTCCATCGTGGTGGCCTCGCTGACCATGATGACCATGACCAACATCAAGGGCGCGCTCGCCTACTCCACTTGCGCGCAGATGGGGTTCATGTTGATGGAGTGTGGCCTGGGGCTTTACAGCATCGCGGTCCTGCACATCATCGCGCACTCGGTGTACAAGGCCCATGCCTTCCTGTCCTCGGGCAGCGTCGTCGAGCACTTCCGGGCACCTAAGGCCGTGGTGTCGATGGCCGCGACTATGGGGCGGGCACTGCTCGGACTTACCATCGCAGTCCTCATGGTGCTCGGCGTCGGTCATGTGTTCGGTGTCGGGCTTGTGCGTCAACCGGCGTTGATTGTCATGGCGGCGATCCTGGCGGTGGGCATGACCCAGCTCCTGTTGCAGGCCTTGAATACCCGTAAGGGCGCCATGGGCGGACTGCTCGTGCGCATGACGGGCTTGAGCGCCCTGGTCTCCATCGCCTACTTCGCGCTCCACATGGGCTTCGTCGCCCTCCTGGGGACCAGTGTGCCGGCCGATCCCGTGCACATCGGTATGGCCCAGAAGGTCTTGCTGGGCGTGATCGGCGTGGCATTTCTGGCCTTGCTCTTCATTCAGCAGCTGTTGCCGCGCCTGTCGCAGACCGCCCTGGGGCGTGCCGCCTATGTCCACTTCTATGGCGGTCTCTATGCCGACAGCATGTTGACCGAGTTCGTCCGCGGCTTCGGGCCGACGCCGGGCGGGGTTGGGGGACGTCGCCGGCTTCTGAGTTCAGATCCTTCACATGAGGTGCAATAATGATCGCCATCACGGATATCGATAAGGAGTTGAAGGCCCGGATCGACAAGGCCTGTGGGCGTATCGCGCCACTGTGGCCGCTGAAGAGCTTCGTGGCGGTCAACCCGTACTTCGGCCTTGCGGATCAGCCGTTCTGGCAGGCCGATGTGACCCTGAAGCGGGTCGCGGGCCAGGGGCTCACCATGCCGCGGGCGTTTTACAGAAAGTGCCTCGAAAGCGGGCGCATCACGCGCGCGGATCTGGCCGCGGCGCTCCGCGAGTCCGGGAGTACCTGGGATGTGGCGACCCTCGAGGAGGCGGCTGCCCGTCCATCGCCACCCCCGTCCGTGCCACTTGCCTTGGTGACCGACATCCTGGGCGAGCTCGATCGCCAGGAATGGCCCGGTTTCGTTCTCGAGCGGATCAGCCAATATTGCGCGGCCTACTTCGATGAGGGCCAGGCCTTATGGGCGATGCCATGGCGGGAACAGGACCTCTACGCGGGCTGGCGCGCGTTCACGCGCCTCGACCGGAATCCCCGGACCGTGGGCCTGCGCGGCATGCGCGAGGCGCTGGACGACCTGCCCGATCAGCCGGCGCGCGCCATCGCCTGGGCGTTACGGCAGCTTGCGGTGCCGGAGGCCGCGGTCGACGATTATCTGCATGCCGCGCTCTTGAGCGTGGGCGGATGGGCGGGGTGGGCGCGCTACAAGCGCTGGCAGGCCGAGCTCGCTGGCGGTCAGGACGATACGCTGCGCGATCTCCTCGCGGTCCGCGTGTGCTGGGATGCGCTCCTCTACAAGCTCCGATTCAGTGAGCGCCTGAAGGCGCGCTGGTATCAGGCCATGATCGCCGACGCCGGTGTCGCTGCCAAGGCCGAGACGCAGCCGCAAATCGCCGCCAAGGAGACCGATGCCCTGCTGCAGACGGCCTTCGAGATCGCCTACCAGCGGGAGCTCATCGCCACGCTCGTGACCGCGCCCAAGGTGCCCGCGTCCAAGGAGCGCCCGCCCGTGCATGCGGTCTTTTGCATCGATGTGCGCTCCGAGATCTTCCGGCGCGCCTTCGAGACCGTGGCCCCGAAGGCGCGCACCGGCGGGTTTGCCGGATTCTTCGGGGTGCTGATGGAGTACCTGCCCCTGGGTGCGTCGGCGGCCAAGGGCCACCTGCCGATCCTTTTCAATCCCTCCTATCGGATATGCGAGCATGTCGCAGGCGCCGACCCGGAGCAGACCCGTGCGCTCGTCGCCAAGCGTCATGGGCGGTTGCGCGCGGCTGACGCCTGGAAGACCTTCAAGACCTCGGCGTCGTCGTGTTTTACGTTCGTGGAGGCCGCGGGCCTGCTCTATGCCCCGAAGATGTTCGGCGACAGCATGGGCTGGACGCGCACCGTCTCGCACCCTGATGCCAAGGGTCTGGACGACGGGGCGCGCGGGCGCCTGGGGCCGAGGCTTGTCAGCGATCATGCCCAGGGAGACTGTGCGGCGGGCGGGATCCCGGCCGCGGATCGCCCCGCGGCCGCCGAGTTTGCGCTACGCAACATGGGTATGATCCGGGACTTCGCGCGGCTCGTGGTGCTCGTCGGGCATGGCAGTACGACCGTCAACAACCCGCAGGCTACGGCGCTCGATTGCGGGGCGTGTGCGGGCCAGACGGGTGAGGCCAGCGCGCGTATCGCCGTGGCGTTGTTGAATGATGCGGTGACGCGCCAGGGTCTTGCCGAAAAGGGTATCCACATCCCGGATGAC
>JAJZZU010000376.1 GCA_021797365.1 Pseudomonadota bacterium
CTGCTGCGCGAGAAGCGCGAGGCGCTATGTTTCATGGAGTCGGTGCTTGAGGCCTTGCTCGCCGACTGCCGGCGCCACACCGACCATTCCTGCCCGATCCTGGAGGCGGTCGAGGAGGGAATAGGGGGGGCGCCCGGCAAAACGCCGCGCTCCCGGGAATAAGGGCCCGTTTATCAGAAAGCGCCGTAAAACCCCGCCGTTATTGTGGGCGGGGAGCAGTCACTTGGCGTATTGAAAGCCGGCGAGCTCGAGTTGCGGCAGTGTCCCCACGATCCCGGGGGTGAGGACCACCCCCGGGATGAGGTGGTTAGTGAATTCCGCGGCCATGCGTTCATGGCTCAGATGGTCGGGGTTCACACCCTTTTTGTGGAGTTTCATGGTGAACTCCCAGACCTCGTTGTGGCAGCCGAGAAACACCGCCCCTCGCCGCTGCAATACCGGAATGCTGTTGTCGTAGGGGGAATACACGCCCCTACTATCTTCGTAGTCGCGCGGATTGGCGTGCGCGGCCGCGGGTTCGTTGACGAACTTGTTGGTCGGGACCTTGCCCTTCGTGAACCGGCCTAGATGATACTTATCCCAGATATAGGCATCGTAGAGCGCAAGGTGGGCCGACCCATGGGTTGCCGAGACGCACAGGAAGTTCGGATGCCCGAATGACCAGATCTGGGTATTCATGGCGTTACGCATGAGATTGAGCCAGGGACTGGCAATGGCGGTATTGTCCCAGACCTGGCGCGGGCTGCCTTGGTAGCGCAGCACCAGATCCAGGGCCGCACTGTCCCATTGATCGCGATGGGTGAGGATCATGGGGACGGTCTTGAAGTCGCGGTGATACGGCGCCCGCGCCAGGGCCATGGTGAGCTCGTGCAGGCTGTGTGCTGATGGCGGTTCTAAGTCCGGTAGCGCAGTGGTGCGCGCGGCGGCCCCGCCGGCAATGGCCGCGCCGATCGCGGTTGCCCCCGCCTGTTTGAAGAGATTACGTCTCGTCACCATGTTCATCCCTCCTTCTTGGATGCTGCGACAATGGCCAAAAGAGGCGCCTATTATCGGGCACGACACGCGCCGCCCGGCAGCGCACAAAGCCGGATGTGCGGCCTAGCCCCGGGCACTGTCGGCGGATCGCGGGTCGCGGTTTGCGGTGAGGCGTGCTAGGTCCTCGGGCGCATCGATATCGGTGAGGATGCCCGAGTCCGAGCATGGCACCTTGACCACGAGATGGTGGTGCGCCTTGATGAGCGCGAGTGCCCCGATGTCCCCTGCGAGGGCGCCGAGCTGTGGCCCAAGCGCCCTCGCAAAACCTACTGGATGGCCACGGCGCCCATGGAAATAGGGGGCGGCGATGATCGCCCCGAGACGCAGCTGGGCGGCTACCGCCTGAGCAGTCTCCGCCTTTATGTAGGGCATGTCCGCCAATGCCACCAGCCACCCCGTTGAACCGCCGGTCATGCGGACGCCGAAGGCCAGCGATGCCCCCTGGCCGCCGTGTGCATCCGGGCAGCAGATGATTTCGAATCCGGTCTCGCGGAGCTGGGCTGCCAGTGCCAGATCATCGGGTCTTATGACCGCCACTGCGCGATCCACCGCCGCGCGCAGGGCGCGCGCGCTGTGCACGGCGAGCGGCACGCCATCCAAGGGCGCGACGAGCTTGGGTGATCCGAAACGCCGGCTACGGCCAGCGGCCAACAGTAATCCCGTGATCATGAATGAGCGACCTCCTTGGTGACGTGGAAATGGATCCGTCCATGCGTTTCGCAACGTTTGTAGCTCACCAATGCCGCGGCTATGGACACGGCGATTTCGGCCGGTGTGCGGCTATGGATGGCAAGCCCCGCCGGCCCCTGGATACGCGATACCGTGGCCGGATCGAGGCCGAGACCCAAGAGTCGCGCACAGCGCCTGGCGTGGGTCGTCGCCGAGCCCAGCGCCGCCACATAGTAGGCCGCGCTCGGGGCCGCCGCCCATAGACCCAGATCGTCGAGGCGCGGGTCATGCGCAAGCGTCACGACCGCGGTACGCGCGTCGGGTTGCAGGGCCATCACGGCATCATCGGGCATGGCCTCGGTGACGGTGGCGAGCCCTGCCGGAAAGCCTGCCCGGTGTTCGGCGCGCGGTTCACTCACGGTGACCGAGTAGCCGAGGCTCAGCGCGATTCGTGCCAGATGGATGCTGATCGCATCGGCGCCTACCAAGAGTAGACACCAGTCGGGGCCGTAGATTCCCTGCCAGAGATGGCCCGTCCATCGGCAGGATTCGCGCGCCGATGCCGTTGCCAGGAGCGGCCGGCCGCCCACCGTATCGATCGTACGGCGGACGCACGCCCGGGCGCCCAGGGCCGCGAGCCATTCGCGGACGTGATTGGGGTCGGGATTGTCCTCGATCAGAAACTCGAGGCGCCCGCCGCAGGGCAGATCAAGCCCGTCCGCGGGTCCGGCGGTGATCACCGCTACGCGCCGTTCCTTGATTCGCCCGGTACGTGTCTTGATCCAGGAGCCAAGACAGGTCCCGGAGAGGGTGCCGGCCTCTTGGCCTTGCGCGTTCAAGGCGTACAGGGCGCCGGCCTCATAGGGGGCGGAGCCGTAACTCTGGACCACCGTGGCGAGCCTTACCGATAGTCCCTGCGCCTGCCAGTGGCTTAGCGCGCCGAGTACCGCGCCATCTCCCCGATCGGCGGTCGTCATGGCAAGGCCTGAGGGAGCGGTAGGGTGCGATAGCGGATGCCGCTCGCCGCAAAGATGGCATTGGCCAAGGCCGGCGCCAGCGGAGGAACGCCCGGTTCGCCCATGCCGCGCGGGGGGGCGGCGCCCGGCAGGATATGGATGTCGACAGGGGGCATCTCGTCGATGCGCAGCAGCGGATAGCTGTCGAAGTTGCGCTGTTGTATCCGGCCGTTTGCCACGGTGATGGGTCCCTTCAAGGCCGCCTGCAGGGCGAACGCGACCGCACCTTCGATCTGCGCGCGCACGATGTTGGGATTGACGACGAGCCCGCAGTCGCAGACACAGACCACGCGCTCGATGCAAAGCCTGTCTGAACGTATCCTG
>JAJZZU010000377.1 GCA_021797365.1 Pseudomonadota bacterium
AGTACAAGGATGTCAAGCTCCAGCGCCAGCAGGCGTCGAAGCTATCCAACATGTTCCAGCAGATGCAAGAGGGCGACGTCAAGACCTTGACGCTGATCGTGAAGGCCGATGTCCAGGGTTCGGTCGAGGCCCTCACCGACGCGCTCGAGAAACTTTCGACCGAGGAAGTGAAGGTGCGCGTGGTGCATGGCATGGTGGGTGGCATCAGTGAATCGGATGTCAACCTGGCGGTCGCCTCCAATGCCATCATCATCGGCTTCAATGTACGTGCCGACGGCGGTGCCCGGCGTCTGATCGATTCGGAAGGCGTCGATATCCACTATTACAACGTCATCTATGACGCGGTCAATGAGGTGAAGGCCGCCATGGCTGGCATGTTGAAGCCTCAGTTCCGCGAGGATGTGGTGGGGAGCGCCGAGATCCGCGAGGTGTTCCGGACTTCGAAGGCGGGTGTCGTGGCGGGTTGCCAGGTGAGCGAAGGGGTGATCCGGCGCGGCCGGCAGGCGCGCGTACTGCGCGACAACGTAGTCATCTACAATGGCGAGATCGAGTCCCTGCGGCGTTTCCGCGACGATGTCGCGGAGGTCAAGGCGGGCATGGAATGCGGTCTGACCCTTAAGAATTATTCCGACATCCGGGCCGGCGACCAGGTCGAGGTCTATGAAAGGGTCGAGGTCGCCCGGACCCTTTGAGACGACACGCGCCCAAATCCGGATCGCGCGCAGCGCGCGTCGGCGCGCTCGTGTTGCGCGAGGCCGCGCAATGGGTGCTGACCGAGATCGATGAGGGACAGGTGCGCCTGGCGGCGCTCACCGAGGCCGATGTCAGCCCGGACCTGAAGCAGGCGCGCATCTATGTCACGCACTACCAGGGCGAGGCGGCGGCGCGCGCGGCCGTGGTGAAATTGAATGCCGTGGTACCGCGCATGCGCCGCGGCCTCGCCTCCCGGCTCAGGCTGCGCGTTGTGCCCAATCTGGTGTTTGCCTATGACCCCTCGGTCGACCAGGGCGCCCGCATCGATGCGCTTCTCGACCGCGCACGTCGCGAACGGAGCGGGGAGGGCGACGGCTGATGAAGGTTCCGTGCGTGCGCCGTGACGGTCTGTTGGTGCTCGACAAGCCGCCCGGTCTTAGCTCCACGCAGGCCCTGGCGCAGGCGCGCCACCGTCTGCGCGCCTGCAAGGGCGGGCATACGGGGACCCTCGACCCGTTGGCGACCGGTGTGCTGGTGCTGTGTTTTGGTGAGGCCACCAAGGCCGCTTCGTTTCTGGTCGATAGCGACAAGCGTTACCGGGTCGCCATCGCGCTCGGGGTGAGCACCACGACCTATGATCGCGAAGGCGAGGTCGTGGCGCGTCGCCCGGTGACGGTGTCCGATGCCGCCCTGCGCGCGGCGGTGGGTCGTTTCATCGGTCGCATCGATCAGACGCCCCCCCGATTTTCGGCGATCAAGCAGGATGGTCGGCCCTTTTACGAGCGAGCCCGCCGCGGCGACGAGACGCGGCCGGCAAGCCGCAGCGTGGTCGTGACCGGCATCGAGATCATCGATCGCGAGGATATGGTGCTCACGCTCGATGTCGCCTGCGGCAAGGGTTTCTATGTGCGCAGTCTGGCCCACGATCTCGGCGAGGCCCTGGGTTGCGGCGGGCATGTCGCGGAGTTGCGTAGGCTCGCGGTCGGGCGTTTTACCCTCGATCAGGCCGTGGCACTCACGGATGTCGGCCCCGATACCGCCTTGCTCGAGAGTGACGCCGCGCTCACCGGCCTGCCGTCGGTGGTGCTGCCGGGATTCCTGGCGCGTGCCGTCATGCGCGGGCAAGGCGTGCACATCGGTGGCCGGGAACAGGAGGGTTGGGTCCGTTTGTATGACGATTCGGGGGTGTTCCTCGGTGTTGGGTGGTCGGCGGCGGCCGGGGAGATCCGTCCCAAGCGCCTATGGATCGGGGCGCCTGGGCATGTTGAGCCCATGGACGCACGCGGTTAGAATAGCGGTTTATCCTTTTCTTGGAATATTTCGGGTCAGCGAGGGCGGTATGGCATTCACGGTCGAAAAAAAGATGCAGGTAATCAAGGAATACCGGAGGGGCGAGGTCGACACCGGATCCCCGGAGGTACAGGTGGCGCTGATCTCGGCCCATATCGATGATCTTTCGCAACACTTCGCTGTCCATAAGAAGGACAACCACTCGCGTCAGGGTCTTCTGCGCATGGTCGGCAAGCGGCGTAAGCTCCTCGATTACCTAAAGCGTGTGGATGCCGGTCGTTACCGCGACCTCGTCGCGCGACTTGGCCTGCGCAAGTAGGGCGAAACACCCCAAAAGAGCATCGAAGCGGAGGACAAGCGCGTTGGGTAAAATCACAAAGACGTTCCCGTATGGTAACCATACGGTCAAGATCGAAACCGGGGAGATTGCCCGCCAAGCCACGGGCGCCGTCATGGCCAGCATGGGTGACACGGTCGTGCAGGTCACGGTCGTGGGCATGCGCCAGTCCGCGCCCGATCGCGATTTCTTTCCGCTGACCGTGGATTACCAGGAGCGCTCCTACGCTGCCGGACGCATCCCTGGGGGATTTTTCAAGCGCGAGGGGCGCCCCTCGGAAAAGGAAATCCTGACCTCCCGCCTGATAGACCGTCCGATCCGCCCGCTGTTTCCGAAGTCGTTCACCAATGAAGTACAGATCATCGCCACCGTGATGTCGCTGGATCCCGATATCGATCCCGACATCATCTCGCTCATCGGGGCATCGGCCGCGCTGTCGCTTTCGGGCATGCCGTTCAAGGGCCCCTTGGGGGCGGCGCGCGTAGGGTATCGCGATGGCCAATACCTTCTGAACCCGGGGATGTCGGATCTTGCCACCTCGGCGCTCGATCTGGTGGTGGCCGGGACCCGCAACGCCGTCTTGATGGTGGAGTCGGAGGCCAAGGTCCTGGCCGAGGATGTGATGCTGGGGGCGGTACTGTTCGGTCATGAGCAGATGCGCGTCGTGATCCAGGCCATCGACGAACTGGTGGCCGAGGCGAAGGTGCAGCCTTG
>JAJZZU010000378.1 GCA_021797365.1 Pseudomonadota bacterium
GCACGCAGCCTCTCGCGAAATCGCGTGAGGGGATCGAACGCGAGGTCAGCAACTTCGCATCGGAAGTGATGTCACAGGTCAAGGGAAGCTGATCCATGGCGCGTTACCGACGCGTGCTCCTGAAGTTGAGCGGCGAGGCCCTGATGGGGACCGCGGGTTACGGGATCGACCCGGAGGTCTTGCACACCGTGGCCGCGGCAGTGGCCGAGGGCGCTTGCGGCACGGGTCTTGCGATTGTGATCGGCGGCGGGAACATCTTTCGCGGGGTGTCGAGTTCGGCGCGTGACATGGACCGGGCGCAGGCCGATCTCATGGGCATGCTCGCCACAGTCATGAATGCGCTGGCGCTGGTCGAGGCGCTGCGCTCTTCCGGGGTGACCGCCCATGTCCAGTCGGCGCTTGCCGTCGGTACCGCGGTACCCCCCTTCGACAGGCGTCGGGCCTTGGAGTGTCTGGAGCGGGGCGAGGTCGTGGTGTTCGCAGCCGGCACCGGCAATCCGTTCTTCACCACCGATACCGCGGCAAGCCTTCGGGCCCTGGAAGTGGGCGCCGAGATCATGCTGAAGGCCACCAAGGTCGACGGCGTGTATTCGGCGGACCCCAAGCGCGACCCGGGCGCCGTACGCTACCGGCGGCTTGGGTATGACGATGTGCTGCAGCGCCGTCTCGGGGTGATGGATGCCACGGCGATCGCGCTATTGCGGGAGTTTCGCGTGCCCTTGCGCGTTTTTGACATGACCTCGCCCGGGGCCCTGGCGCGCATCCTCGCCGGCGCCGATGAAGGGACTTTAGTCGAAGAAGGAGCGGCATGTGAGTGAGGATCTGAAGAAAGACGTCCAGGCGCGCATGGCCAAGTCCGTCGAGGCCTTGAAGGCGGAGCTCGGCCGTATTCGCACCGGGCGCGCCAATACCGCGCTCCTCGACCACGTCATGGTCGATTACTACGGTACCAGGACCGCGCTCCCGAAGGTGGCCAACGTCACCGTGGCCGATGCCCGCAATCTGGTCGTGAGTCCCTGGGAGAAGGGCATGGTGGCGGCGATCGAGCGCGCCATTCTGGAGTCCGGGCTCGGCTTTAATCCGGTGACGTCCGGCATGACCATCCGCATCCCCATGCCGCCGTTGACCGAGGAGCGTCGTCGGGACCTTGGCAAGGTGGCGCGCAGCGAGGGCGAGAATGCCAAGATCGCGGTGCGCAACATCCGTCGCGATACGAACAATCATTTGAAGGATCAGGTCAAGAAGAAGCTGCTCTCGGAAGATGAGGAGAAGCGGCTTGTCGAGGCCGTGCAAAAGGCCACAGACCAGTTCATCGCCGAAATCGACAAGCTGGTCGCCGCGAAGGAACGCGACATCCTGGAGATCTAACCTCAGGCGCCCGAGTGTGCCTATACTTGTGTTATGAAGACGACGGATCAAAGTGCCATTACAGGGGGTCTCCCCGCCCATGTCGCGGTGATCATGGACGGTAACGGTCGCTGGGCCAAGGCCCGCGGGCAGGCCCGCATCCAGGGACACCGCAAGGGTGTGGAGACGGTCCGCGAACTGGTCGCGGCGTGCGCCGAGAAGGGCATCAAGGCGGTGACGTTGTTTGCCTTCAGCAGCGAGAACTGGCGCCGCCCGCGGCTCGAGGTCCGTTTGCTGCGCCAGCTGTTCCTGCTGGCGCTGGAGCGCGAGATTGCAAAGCTCCATGACAACGATATCCAGTTCCGCGCCATCGGCGACATCGCCGCCTTCGGGCCCGACATCGTGCAGCGCGTGCGCGACGCCGAGGCCTTGACGGCCAACAATCGCCGCCTGCGTCTCACCATCGCCGCCAACTACGGCGGTCGGTGGGATATCGCCCAGGCGTGCGCCCGTATCGCCGAGGAGGTGCGTGCCGGCCGTCTTTTGTCCGGCGACATCAGCCCCGAGACCCTGGAACCCTATCTCAGCATGGCCGGCGTCCCGGAGCCCGATCTCTTCATCCGCACCGGCGGTGAACAGCGCATCAGCAATTTTCTGCTCTGGCAGCTTGCCTATACGGAGCTCTATTTCACGCCCGTACTATGGCCCGACTTCGACCGCAAGCAGTTCGATCTGGCCCTGGAGTCCTTCACCGGGCGCCAGCGACGGTTCGGGCGCACGGGGGACCAGGTCGAGGCGGCGTGGCGTGCTTAAGGAGCGCCTGCTGACGGCGCTTCTCGCGGGTGCCCTGTTGCTCGCCGGTCTATGGTTTCTGAACACTGCCGGAGTCGGGATATTGTTGGGCGTGGTGACGCTGCTGGCGGCCTTCGAGTGGTCGGGGCTCGCGGCGCGGCGGCCGGTGGCGCGGTTTGCGTTTCCCGCGCTCGCCACGCTCTTGGGGCTGGCAAGCCTCCTGCTACCGCTTTCGGCGGTCATGGCGGTGGCGATCCTATGGTGGGTCTGGGCGGCCGGCGAGGTATTCGTGTTCCGTGACCGGGCGAGTCCGGTGTGGCGTCATGCGCCGGTCAAGTGCCTGTCAGGTATACTGATATTGGTGCCGGCGTGGCGCGGATGCCTGGCGCTGAAGGCCCAGGATCCCTCGCGGCCGATGCTCCTGATCTGGCTGCTGGCCATGGTGTGGACCGCCGACAGCGCGGCCTATTTTGCGGGACGCGCCTTTGGGCGTCATCGCCTGGCCCCGCTCGTAAGCCCCGGCAAGACCGTGGAGGGTGCCATGGCCGGGATCGCGGGGGCGGCGATCATCGGGGGTATCGGCGCCTCTTGGCTGGCGCTTTCGGGCCTCACGGCCGGCAGCGGCGCGCTGCTGGGGGCGGTGGTGGCCATGGCCTCGATCATAGGCGACCTGCTCGAGAGCAAGGCCAAGCGTCTGGCCGCCGTCAAGGACTCGGGCCGCCTGTTGCCGGGTCACGGCGGCATCCTGGATCGTATCGATGCCTTGACAGCGGCGGTGCCGTTATTCGTGTGGACCATGCGCTATCTGGGGGTTCGATGAGGCAGGAGGGGCATCCGGGGCGTGAAGCCGTCCAGGGGCTTGCGGTATTGGGGGCCACGGGCTCCAT
>JAJZZU010000379.1 GCA_021797365.1 Pseudomonadota bacterium
TTTCTGCGCGTGGGCACGACCGGCGCCATCCAGCGGCACATCGCGCTCGGCGATCTTGTCATCAGTGAGGCCTCGGTGCGGCTCGAGGGGACATCGTCCCATTACGCGCCCATTGAATATCCGGCCGTGGCGTCCGTCGATATGATTTGCGCCCTGCGCGAGGCGGCTTGTGCGCTTGGTATCTCGCACCATAGCGGCATGACGTGCTCGTCGGACAGCTTCTGGCCGGGACAGGAGCGCCGAGACTCGTTCGCGGGTTATATTCCCCGGCGATTTCAGGGTACGCTCGAGGAGTGGCGCCGCCTGAATGTGTTGAGTTATGAGATGGAGAACTCGGCGCTTTTCGTCGTATGCCGCGCACTGGGTCTCGAGGCCGCGTCCGTATGCGCGGTTGTCGCCTGCCGCTGGCAGGGTGAGGCGGTCAGTCACGATGTCTATGCCAAGGCCAAACACGATCTTGCGCGCGTCGCCAGGGAGGCCGTGCGCCGTCATGCCGCGCGGGCGATTGGCCGACCAGCATAGCCGATCCCTGGACGACCGCCGCGCACGGCCGGCGCGAGCCGCCATGATGGTTCGTGCGGGAAGGCCACCGGCAGACCACCCCCACCCTTGTGATCGTGTCGCGCTGCGCGGCCGCGCGGACTTCTATGGCGCCGATGCGCGCGCCGGGACGCGCCACCCCGTCCGCTAGCGGGTGCCCCCCGCCTCGTAGGCAGCGATGGGTGCCCCATGCTGGCGCGCATAGCGGGCCAGGTAACGGCGCACGGCGGTGTACGCGGCCTCGCCCCTCGAGGCGACCCATTCCTGCCGCATTTGCACGGGCCCCGGGACCTTAAGGAGCGTGGTCGGGGCATAGGTCTGGCGCGGTCGCGGCGCATGGGCGCCATGCCGGTCGATGTGCGCCTTGTACCAGCGCGGAGACAGTATATGCCCCGTGGCGCCGGCTTCGCGGCGCAAGAGCGTGTAGTGGCTGCAGACACCCGCGTTGAATGTAACCGGGACTTGCGCGGGATAGACGTGGGTCGGCGCGAAGTCCGGATGGTCCGTCCAGATCCCCGAAAAGACCGCCGCGTTCTGGTCCCATTGCGACAGGGGCGGGAGGTCAAAGACCGCTTCTGTGGTCTTTAGGATGTTTACCTGCGAATACGAGTGGGTATCGAGCAGGCCACGCTTGACCCATGGTCCCATGGCCAGCGCAAAGGTTCTATGGGCGTTTATGTGATCCGCTCCCGACTGCGCATCGTCCTCGGTCAGAAAGACCACCATGTGACGCCACTCGGGCGTCGTCGACAGGTAATGGATGAAGCGCGCGGTCGCCAGGTCATTGTTGGCGACATAGTAGTCGGGGCTGTAGTAGCACGGTTTCCGGCCGGCGGTGTGATCGTCGGGCAGCCATATATAGATGAAGTGCGGGAACGCCCGCCCCGGATGGGCCTTGAGCCAGTCGATGGCGAGTTGCGCGCGCCTTGTATCGAGTAGCATACGGTCCCAGCCCGGGAAGCTTGTCGCGAGGTGTGCCTTCATGGCGCGCGATATGGCGCCGGCACGGGCGCGCGACACGAACTCACCGAAGTCCTCAAAGGATACATGGTGGTTCAGCAAGTCGTTGAAGAGGAAGAGACGACCGGGGTAGCTGATCCACGGGTTGGACCATTTGCCCAGGGCCGAGAGGTTTTCATAGATGGCATAGGGGTTATCGACGCCGAGCGGGATGCCGCCGGTCCCCGAGGCGCCGCCCGGGACCAGGGATTGCGTCCATCCCGGGTTGGCCACCAAGCCTCGGTGCGAGTAGTACTCTGGCCATGTCCGCTGCACGAAGTCGGAGTCGGAGGCCGCCGTAGTCCACTGGTGACCCTGCGCGGTCACCTCGCCGTCGGCCATGAAACGCGCGAACAACGTATAGTGATGGGCAAGGCTGTAGAGATTCGGCAGTTCGCGCGGGCCATAAAGATCGAGATGCGGGTCGGCGTAGCGCCCGGCCGCCCGGTATTTGCCCAGGTCCTCGTCGAAGGTCTTGTTCTCCCGTAGGATGAAGACCACGTAATGGATATGGCGGTGGAGGAAGGCGATCGCGGCCTGGTCGCCGTGAACGCGCGCCATGCGCTCGCGGTGCGTGAACCCGTCATGACGCAGGGCGAGGTCTGTCCACTGTGGGAGCTTGGCCGCCAAGGTCGAGAATGACACCTTTTGTACGAGACCGTCCATCATATCGCCCACCCACTGATGGCGGATGTTCGGTCCCGAGCCGAGCCCCTTGGCGGCGATTATATAGAGGGCGTGCGCGGTGGCGGTGAGCGCCGTGGGGTACCATCCGGTGGGGATCAGGCCTACGCGGCGACCGGAGTGCAGGTCGAAGACCGCGACGTCGTTGTTGCCGGCGTTGGCCACGAACAGCTGTTTACCGGCGATGGCCAGGGCATCGGGGTAACTGCCCGGCGGGGCATGTGGGTAAGGACTGTCGTCGATCCAGCGTACGACCTTTCCAGTGACGGTATCGATCTGCGCGACGCGGTCGACGTTGGCCAGCGTGACAAAGACGTCTGGACCGTGGCCCTCTGCAACCATGGCGGTGGGGTGCAGGCCGGCGGCGGTATCCGTAGACGTGGCGCGCGGCCCGACCTGAATCCGGTCGAGGCGCGTGAAGGACCGCGGGTTGACGATCGCGATGGCGTTCGCGCCCCATAGGCTCACCGCGAGCCTGTGGCCGTGGTCGGCAAACGCCAGGGCGTAGGGGTAGGCGCCGATGTTGAGGTAGCGCACATGCCCGGTCTTCAGGGTGATCTGCGCGAGGCTGTTGGCAAGGAGCCCCGTGACGTAGAGGTGGCGACCGCGCGCACCGGGGAGGACGGCGTCGGGGTAAAACAATCGCGGTTGGCCGACGTGATGGCCTTGATAGTGATAGGGGTATTGGGTCTTGGGAAAGGGTTGCCACGACAGCGCATAGCGGCGCACGAGCGTAAGGTGTCCGCGGTCCTCGCGCAATGCCAGTACATCATTGGTGGCGCCGCCCGCGGCATAGACGA
>JAJZZU010000380.1 GCA_021797365.1 Pseudomonadota bacterium
AGACTTCATCATCCTGACCCTGTCCCTGAACATCCCTGGCCTATCCTCAAATCGTGGCGATGCACAATAACGGCCCTGTGCCCACTCGATCCGGAGGGCGGCCCATACCTTGGCGCAGGCCTCTCCATTGGCGATTGCGACAATGCACGAGACCCGAGGCCGGCGGCGAGATCCTAAAGGCCCTGGACGATGCGCCGGCCCTGCGCGCCCTTAGCCCGCTTCACGAGCGAGCGTGGTCAAGTTTGACGAAGGCCAATGGCCATTCGGTGAGATGGGGAGGAAGGAACAACTATCCGGCCGCGGATAACTCCCCGCCCCTGTGCCTGACATCCGCCCCCCGATGTCAGGCACACTGGTCCGCCGCAGGGTCCGCCCACACCTGACGATCCCGCCCATCGCGCTTGGCGGCATAAAGGGCGCGATCAGCGCGGGCAATGATACTGTCGGCGTCAGCATCCTTGTCATCCACGCACGTCGCGCCGATGCTCACGGTCACTGGGATCAGCCGGTCCTGGTACCCGAAAGGCGTACTGCGCACCGCCTCGAGCAGCTTCGCGGCGGTGGCGCGCACGCCTTGCGCACCGGTGCCCGGCAACACCACCAGAAACTCCTCGCCGCCATAGCGTCCGACGACATCGCTTCTACGCACCGTCATACGCAGACGCGCGGCGACCTGTGCCAACACCTCGTCGCCGGCGAGATGCCCCCGTTCATCGTTGATCATCTTGAAATGATCGAGATCGATCATGAGGATGCCAAACGGCGCATCGCCCAGACGCCAGGCCTCGAAGTGCTCGCTCAGATGCTGAAAGACGGCACGGCGGTTCAAAAGCTGCGTCAGGGCGTCGCGCTCGGCGATGGTGCTCAATTCGCTGTTTACGGCGCGCAGGTGGGCATTGGCGTGATTCATGCGCGCCTCGCGCCACACGAGCCGGCCATAGAGACGGTTCACCTCCGCCAAACAGCCAAGGAGCACCGCCAGGGACGCCGCGAGGCTCACGGCGTGGGCGGCATACCAGCCGACGCTAAACCGCCCCGCCCCGCGATGCATGAGCGCGGCGTCACACCATATCCCGGCCATGGCCACGAATAGCCAGGTATCGAGTACGGTCCGTGCCCTGCGGCCATAAGCCAGCGCCACCATCGCCAATACCATGGCAACCGGCATCAAGGCCATCAGAAAGGCGGGCACATGAAAGCGCGCACTGCCGACAAGCGCCGGCAGAGACCCCGATCGCGCCAGCGTCACGGCCACGACCACCAAAATCGCCATGATCCCGGCGCTGCGTCGCGCGACGCGCGGGAAGTTCGCGGGGCGCGACCAGGCGGCCGGGTACAGGCCATAGGCCGTGACGCCGCCGGCAAAGAGCGCGTGCCAGAAGACCCATAGCCAAGCAGAGGCCTCGCCCATGCGTCCTCTGGCCACGAAAAACGCCGCCGGAAAGAGCCAGGCGTTGGCCGCCACCAAGACCGCACTGCCGAGATAGGTGACCGCCAGCAGCGCCAGTGCCGGCTCCTCGCCGGCCCGTGCCTGCCCCCATAACAGGTAGGCGGTCAACATGTCGGCGAGCGCGGTCAATGAGGCAAGGGCCGGCAGAAAACCCGGCAGGATGAGCATCGGGGCCCGGGCGTGCGTGGCGACCACGAGTGTCACCACCGCAAGCGTCCCGATAATGGCGGCGGCGGCCATACGCACCGAGGCCGTGGCCGGCGCCTGACCGAGCGTCAGTACCAGATACTCCTCCCCGTCCTGACCCATCTCGTACCCTCGGTTCCTTGTTCCCTGATAATCCCTGCATAGTCCCCCGATAATCCTTGCATAGCCCGTGCCAGCGAGTAGCCGAAGGGGCACCTCCTCACACCGACTCGCGCCACCGAGCGCGCAATCTCGCATCCGGCGGTTCCCGGAGGAACACCGGCGTCGCTGGTGGACCGCCACGCGCAAGACCTGCCCTAAGCGGGCCCAAGCCGGACGAGCGCCTAGGGACTTGCGCCAAGCGCCGCCCCGCCGCATCCTGGCCCCGCTCACGGTCTGCTGTGAACGCCCCGCCAAAGGCGCCGTGATCCCGGCCCGGATCCGCCGCCCGGCAGGCCCGCGGACGAACACCGTCGCGCCCGCCCAAGAACGTCAGCGCGAAGGTCGAGCGCCTCACCTACGGCAGGACCGGCGGGATCAGTCGGTCGACCGCGCCTCCCGCCGCCCCCATGCCGGTGGCCCTCTGGGGCACACGGTCACACCTCAGCGGGTAGCGCGCGCCCCTGCCTGTCGGCTCTCCGCTGCGTCGTGCCATGCCCGTACCGGGTTTGCCGCCACGGGGCCTACTACCCCCGAAGGTCGCCTCCTGTCCGTTGCCGGTTCGTCAGACCAACGCGGCGGCTTGCGGCCACCTCTCGACCCGCCGCCCCCCACACAACCCTCCGCCTTCGGCCCCCACTTCCCCGTGCCGGGTGCGTGGCGGTCTTCCCCGTAGCGGCGCCCGGCCGGGCGCACCATAAAAAAGGGGGGCACAAGGCCCCCCTTCGTCGATCCCTGCACGGCCGTACGGGCCGTCCAGAATGCCCAGGACTACCCGCCTATCGATTCGAGGCGCGCACGCCCCGCCGGTGCCCGACCGTCCCGTTCCTGCGATCGGCGCGCAAAACCCCGTCCGCCCCCGGGCGCGCCCTCTGGCCGTCCCGCGCGATTGCGATCCCCGGACCGCTGCGGCCGGCCGCGTCCGGCCGGCGCCGCACCCTTCGCGCCCTGTGCCGAGGCCTCCGTAACTGGGAAGCCGGCCAGCACGCGCACCGGGATCGGCTGGCCGGTGAAGCGCTCGATGCGCTTTAGCGCCCCGTGCTCGGCACGCAAGGCAAACGATACCGCCGAACCGCTCTGCCCGGCGCGTCCGGTGCGCCCGATGCGATGGACATAATCTTCGGCGGAGCGCGGGAGATCGTAATTGAAGACATGCGAGATCGCGGCGACATCGATGCCGCGCGCCGCGACATCGGTGGCCACCAGCACGCGCACCGTAC
>JAJZZU010000381.1 GCA_021797365.1 Pseudomonadota bacterium
GAGCGTGATTTCGTGGGGAGGATGATGAGCTAAGTGCTGGATTATATTGGTGGGCGATAGTGGGATCGAACCACTGACCCCTGCCGTGTGAAGCCATAAAACGGCCATTATGGATCAATTGCTTGCGATTCCGGAAACCCGCAGCCCTCCCAAAATGTTCGCCAGACACCGATCCAGGGTCGGCACCAACCAGCTTCGCTAGGCGACCCTGAACAGACGCTCGTTCGCTTTCATTCATGGCACGGTTGCATTTGATCCAGCACTGGCAATTGTCACGGCTGGTCTCAATGGCCAAGCACGAATACTTGCGAGCAATGCCGATGGCCTTCCGTGACGACAGGTCATCGAGAAGAATGACCGGCCACGAAGGTCCGCGGGACGGACGCATATAGATATTGCACCCTTCCTCACGGTTCTTCACCCATGCCCACCCAGACGATTTCATCACCTCACAACGGTCGCGCGGTCGCTCATGCCCCAACATCGCGCGATCGGTCAGAACAGCGAAGTTCCATGCCGCCACACCTGCCGACTCAAACCAATTTAGAACGCATGCCAGCGCCCTCTGATACGACTTCAGGTTCATATCCGCAGCCTGCATGATTTCGCCTCCGGTGTCGGTTTGCCCTTCCCCTGCGGGGGGCGTGTGCGTTCATATCTTTTCTGCATCCAACTCACCAACCCCTCCCAACCCATAGGAGGGTTGGCCCCACAGGGCCAAACCCTCCTATGATTGGCCGCTGTTTTTCCTATATAGGCCCCTATAAGGGGCCTATAGAAACCTATAGGCTCCAGGCGTCCACGCCAGGACTCCAGGCGTCGGTGCCAGGACTCCAGGCGTCGGTGCCAGGACTCCAGGCGTCGGTGCCAGGGTCCAGTCACGCATCAGACGCTCGTACCGGTGTCGGATGTGTCCACAATCTGGTCACCATCGATCCCGAGCCCGTACTCGGCGAATCGCTCGGCATCTTGGCGAATCCGACGTTTTGCGTCCCATCGGGGTTGACCGTGGGGGATCTGCAAGTGATCGAAAACTGCATTGAGCGGATACCTGTGCCGGTGCCATTTCTTGCGATCGTGGCCTAGTAGGAGTCGGGCCACGGCCTGGGACGCGGCGTGATCCATGTGGACGATCGAGGTCGGGTCATACCACAAGCCAAGGCTGCCCATTAGCGCGGCCCATTGCGACGACAATGTGATCCTCCAAAGCCGTCGGTCTTTGTCGGGGTTGAGTGGATCGCGTGCGGAGACCTTAGCCCACTCCTTGGTTTGGATGATCTTAGTCACGCCGCCGCCCTCACCGCCTTTCGTCTCCCACTCGACGTCTGCATTGCGAAGGTCGTCGATCAGCGCATCGAGGCCTTGTGCGCTGTAGAGCGCCACCCCTGCGCCCTTGGGCGACCTTTTTTTCGATTGTGGTTTCTGGTTTGGCGACGCCAGCGCACGCCGCACGATATAGGGGTCTACTAGCATGTACGCGCGCCCGTCCTCAGCGCGGAAGACCTGCATGGAGGTTCTCTGCATGATCTCCATCACATCAGCATGCCTCTGCCCCAACCGCCCCTTAACGCGCGCGCGACCCCACGGCGTCGTGATCCACTCGCCGGTCTTTGCGGTCGGTTCACGCGTCGGCTGATAGATGAGGAGGCGCCCCGCCAACGCGCTGGTCGTCGGCAGGTTGTCTGTTACGTGTTTAGAAAGGGACGCCGTCATCGCCATCCTCCTGGGCCGCCGGGATACTGTTTGGTAGTGGTATGTCGGCGAACCGCTTGTCGAACTCGTCGGCCCCGGCGCCCATCACGTTTCCCAGCCCGCGATGGGGGCGCGTGGCGGCGCCGCTGGTGCGCTTGCGCCCCGTCCGCGATGGTTTCGGCGCATCGTCTCCTTCTTCTTTGACCGGCAGGATCCTAGCGAGCGGGATCCCACCCGCGGACTTGCCGTGGATGTCGACCGTGACTGGGTAATGGTATAGGGCGACCTCTCCGCTCTCGATGCGCGCCGAGTATTGAGCCTTGCCCTCGTGCACCTTCGTCCAAAGCGTCCCATCTAAGACCTCGCGCTCCTTGGTTTCCCGCTCACTGAGCGGTTGCAAGGTGACGCTCCACCGGCACCCGGCGGGGATCTTGCTACTACCCCGCGCGGTTTGGTTGCTCTTTGACCCGTCGGTCATTGCCGCTTTGTTCTGATGATGCACGATCAGTAGCGCGGCACCGGTCTCTCTGCTGATGCTTCGGAGCGTTTGTACTAAGAGCCGCGCCGCAACATCATCGTTTTCGCTCGCGTCCACGACATCAGCTAAAGGATCTACAATGATGAGCGCCGCGCCCTTGCATACCTCGATTAGAGTTTGCACGTCGCTGTGTTGGGCGAACTGTGTCTCTTCCCCCGGGCAGATCAGTGTTAACCCATGGCTTCCCGCGTTCAGCGGGACGATTGTCAGCTGCCCACTCTCTTCCAGGTCGGCAATCCAGGATGGATCGGCCTCGTTCTGTGTGATGAGTTTGATGCGGCGCCAAACTGCGTTTGGGGAGTCCTCGCCCGTGAAGAAGACGACCCGTCCGGGTTTCGGGGCTGGCCATAGTCCTCCGGCAATTTCGCGCCCACCAGCCTTCCCAATGGCGATCTGGAGAGCTAACCAAGATTTCCGGACCCCGTCCGGCCCGATGATCATCCCGTACACCCCGCGCTCTTCCGGGAAGTGCGCGAAGGCGTATTCTTGGGGCGGCGGCGTTTCGGTTGCTGCGACACGGATATTTATCCGGTGCCAATCGATCCCGCTTTTGGATACGATTTTCGTGGTGATTTGTGGGGCGCTCATATGGCACCCCCTACCATCAATGCGGGAAGACCATATATATAGGCGTGGGGGCGTCGCGGGGGTTCGGGGTCAGGCTCCGGTAAACCGCCGCTATCCGCGCCATGCGCTGTCGCCTGGGATGTCTGTGATCGCTTCGCCCGAATCGTCGGGCGGCGGCACGGGACTGGCCTCACACGGCCTTGGCGCGCCA
>JAJZZU010000382.1 GCA_021797365.1 Pseudomonadota bacterium
GCCGATAAGGCGCGCCGTCAGAATTCGTGGCTGCACGGCACGCGCGCCGAAGTGCTGGCGAAGCAAAAGAGCGGGCTTGGCGTTTTTCGCGGTATTATCCCGCGCCCCCTCTAACAAGAACCCACAAAAGAGGGTCCGATGTAGCGGCCAGTCAAGAAAGGGGCTCAAGGCCCCTTTCTCTTTTAATTTAGGGCGGGCTTTCGGTAGACAAAGACGACTTCGCCCTTCTTGTTGCGCGCGATGCCGGTCTCCATGTAGTCCAGCATCATCATAATCGCCTGTTCGTGCTGCTCCAAAAAGGCCTCTTCCTCGGCTTCCGTGAGCGGTTTGGCATCCACCGATACGATGCCCGCAAAAAGCGCGGCCTTATCCTTGATGTCTGGCATGTCGTGTTTTTCCTCCGTCTGACGCACCGATGACTTGAGGATCACGATACCACGATCACCCAAAACGCAATACCACGAGGCCCTTTCCAAGCAGGGTGCTTTTGTGGGACCAATCAAAAATACCAACCAGGATCTTCCGTAAGTCCCTATACAGCGATTTACGGAAAACCCTGATGAGGGCGCGCCAGCTGAGCGTGGACAAGAGCAGCATCAATTAGCCCGACAGGTTGTTGTCGTCGGGTGCTCAACACAAGAGATTCCACGAGCGAGAAGGAGCAACAGTGATGGACATACGCACACGCCAAGAAGTCGCCGACCTCTTTGGGGTCAGCACGAGAACCCTGCATAACTGGGTTACCGACCCGCAATTTGGATTTCCTAGACCGATTGCGGGGCCAGGAAAGAGTGTTTGGGACGCGAAGAAGATCGAGGAGTGGATCGCGCAAGGCGGGGCGGTTCGCACAGGGCGGGACCGGCCAAGAAAACGATGATTCAACCTCGGCCTTGCCTTGCGGTTACTGGATGAGGAGATTGTGGCGCGACTGGCGCTAAAGAAACCCGGCTAGCACTGGGCTCCAGGCGCTTCATTAGCCGATCCCACTCTGCCTTGGGTGCCAAACCCGGAGCGAATACGAGGCGGACCAATTCCGCTTCAATTTGAGGACGCTGGCCGTCGATAACTCTGAATAATGTGTGATCGCGAGACATACGGCGATCATAGCACAACCCTCCAGATACCAAAGACCTGCCACAGAATCGTGACCTATGACACGACTGTGAGCTTCCGAGCGCGCGCGCTCCTGTAGCCGCGCTTTTATCGAGGCGCCTTAGGGCGCCTCTCAAGGAGTGCACCATGAACGACAATCATCCCAGCCCAAGCGGGGGATCGCTCCGCAGATGGCTGGAATCCCTGGGAGAATCCCAGGAATCCATCAACCGTGACATCGCAATTTGTCGGCAACACCCCGAGACGCGCGCGCTGCTCGTCAAGTGGGCGCGAGCCGACCGAGCGCAGATCGGAAACGCGAGGAAGGAGGACACCCAATGAGCGCTGGCAATCCATCCCACGTAAGCGCCGAAGATATGGAAAACCTGCGCCACATGCTTGGCGTCGGCCGGCATATCCCGAAAAGGCAGTGGGGGTTCCGCAATTATTACGCACCCAGCGCCGGTGACATGCCGAGCATGCGGCGCCTGGAGGCTGCGGGCTTGGTACGTCGCGGCCGGCCGTACGAGGACGCCTATTACTTCCATGCAACCGAGGCCGGTTGTATGGCGGCGGGGCTTTACGGCAAACAACAGCAGAACGCCTTGGGTGGCTAAACCGCGCGAGGAGAGGAGAAGAGATGAGTAACAAGAGCGGACATCTCGTGCTGTTCTGTCTCAAGAAATACTTGAGCGATGAAGGCGCGGGCTTTTGGTCCAATGAAATCGGCTGGGTCACGGAGGAAGATGCGACCAGGTTCACTGAGGAAGAGGCGCGAGTATGCCGAAAGCCCACAATAGGCGACCACCTTTCTGGCTACGTGGTGTGGATATCGTCGCCACAGGATGCGGGCCTCAAAGGCTATCTGCTTCTGGCAACGGACCATAGCGGCCAAATCCTCCAGGAGAGCTTCTTTTGGGCCAGAGACGCCAGTCACGCGCGCGAGCAAGCGCGCGACACGGAGCCGGAGGCGAAAACCTGGACTTGGCGCGTGGTTAGCGTGGGTGGGATACCAATCTCCAAGTTCACCCAACCACAGCGCCCGCCGCTCGTCGGTCGTCAAATCTTTCTGATCACTAAAACCGGGCCAGAGTGGCAAAAACCTATCGAGGCCTGGTGCGACGAGAAGCGAGCCAAGACACGGGTCGGTGATCTCAATGAAACGCTGGACCCAAATGACGTGGACGACAGCCTCTCGCAATACGAGATCGTGTCGGTCGTTCTTTTTGGCGACTGACGAGCCGCCAACAAAATTCATCAGGAGAAGACCATGAATCCAGAAAAATCCCGCGCAGTCATCAGCGACCTGCTGGAATTTGCGCGCAAATACGCCGAGCAGAACGACGACGCGGACGATGTTGATGAGGCTTGGGACGCGATCGACACGGCACGTCTGTTTCTGGCACAGCCGGAGATCCCCGTCACTGGCGTACAACTCTTAGCGACCCTCAAGGCCAACGGTGTGGAGTTCTCAGATTGCGTAGCCGCCTTCGCAGAGGACGACGACAATCCCTATGTGGTGGCCGGGCGCGAAATGATGGATGAGGGCGATCTCGAGATGGATGACAAGGTCGTCATCTCCAAGAGCGATGCAGGCGCCTACGTGCTGGCCTGGAAATGGGTCAGCAACGAAGACGCGAGCCTCGAAGAGGCTGAGGACGAGTCAAACGACGAAAAGTCGTAAGAGACTCGCAACGTGGACCCCGGCGAATATCGCCGGGGGCTTTTCCCGAGGGGCTTCCCTGAGGCGCCTCCGGAAAAGGTCGATTGGCAATCTGGCTCATCCGATCTATACTGAACGGGTCCATTGAGACCGTTGTAGGTCTCCGCGCCAGCTGAGCGCGTACAAGAACAGCATCCAAAATAAGGCGTCAGCCTTGCCTATTCCCCCGGGAGACCGATCGTATG
>JAJZZU010000383.1 GCA_021797365.1 Pseudomonadota bacterium
CGGCGACGGTGCGCGAGAGATAAAGCGCGCCGTCGCGCGTTATGGTGATGTACACACCGTCCTCGGTCAACGTAAGCAGCGCCACGCCCTCCCGATCCTCGGGCAAGAGATACGCGAGATTGCGCTGCGCAAGCTCCGGGATGTCGATGATATCGAGGGCTGCGCCGGCGTTGTGCATGAGGTCGGCGCGCGCGCGTATCGCCTCGTTGCGTCCGACCACCACATACACGAGCGCCGCGCGTCCAGGCATGCGCACTGGGACGTCGAACACGTCCAGGGTGGCGTCGTTGACATGAAAATCGATCAAGTCCTTGATGCGCCAGCGCAGCGCCGCGCGCAGCTCCTCGGACTTCACGTCCGGCGCCTCGGTCTGCAACAACCGATACTCGCCCTCGCCAAGCAAGGTCGTGCAGGGTTGGCGCTTGAGATCGTGGTCCTGGACGAGCCGCGCGAGGACCCGATCCGGCTCGGCGCCGTCATAGGGTCGGAACTCGGCGATAGCAATCCGGGCCGGCGCTTGGGCATTGCGAACGACGCGCACGAAAGAGAGCCCCGAGGCGTGCACGCCGATGCCGGCGAGACCCGCGTCCCGGCGCCCGCGCCGCCAACGTCCCCACATACCTCCCCCCATATTGCTCATCCTCACGGCCTATCCATCGCTTTGGGCGTGCCACGGCGGTAAGCTCTTTTGCCGACAGTAGCATGCGTGGCCACAGGCGTCACGCCCACGCATCAAGACCCACTCGCGATCACACGATCCTCCGTGGCCCGATACAACCCCGCCATCGGCGACTCGCGATGGCCGGATGCGCCGCTAGACCTGACCGCCATTTTGGTGGAAAGCGGCACTCGCCAGATCCCACATCGGCAGAAACACCCCGAGCGCCAGGATCAGGACGAGGATCCCCATGGCAACCACCAGCAAGGGCTCGATGGCGGTGCTGAGATTGCGCAGATCGTAGTCCACTTCGCGCTCGTAGTATTCCGCAACCTCGGTCATAAGGCTGTCGATCGCGCCGCTCTCCTCGCCCACGGCAACCATCTGCAACACCAGCGGCGGAAAGAGTTGCGTAGCCTGAGCGGCGCGTGCCAAGGTCTCGCCGCGCTCGATGCCGTCGCGCATCTGCAAAATACGCGCGGCCACATACTCGTTGTCGACCGCCCGGCTGATGACGGTAAGGCCCTGGATCAGGGGCACGCCGCTCCTTATGGTGATCGCCAGTGCCCGCGCGAAACGGCCGAGCAATGCGCGCGTCAGGATCGGACCTATGATGGGCAGCCGCAGACGCAGGCGGTGCCAGCGATAACGCCCGCCGGTGGTACGCACATAGGCGCGGACGCCGAGCACCGCCAGCACGACCGCGGCCACGGCGTCGTACCAATAGCGCACCGTGAGCCGCGATGACGCAATCAGGATGCGCGTGGCAAGCGGCAGCTGGGCATGCAAGCCGGCATAGACATGAGCGAATGCCGGTATGACAAAGATATTGATGATAAAGACTGCAATGACGAGCGCCACCACCACGAAACTCGGGTAGCGGGTGGCCGACTTCACGCGCTGCTCGGTCTCGCGGTCGCGCTCCAGATAACCGGCGAGCTGCAGGAAGGATTGGTCGAGCGTGCCGCTCGTCTCTCCGATCTGCACCAAGGCCACGAACAGGGTCGAAAACACCTTGGGGTGACGCTTCACTGCGGCGGTGAGATCAAGGCCCGCGTCCAGGGCCTCGTTCAACTGCCCGATCACAGCTGCGAGCGTGCGGTTGTGGGTGGAATCGCGCAGACCCTTCAAGGACTGCATGATGGGTACGCCGGCCTTGAGCAGGGTATGCATCTGGCGGCAGAACAGGACAAGATCGGTGAGGTCGACGCGCGAACGCCCGAGCTCTTGCAGCCACGCAGGACGTGACGGGGCCGGGGCACCATGGATGTCGATCGGCGTGATGCCGAGATTGAAGAGATGGCTGGCCACGGCATCGGCGCTCGCGCCCTCCATGAGGCCCGCTACCGCCTCGCCGCGACCGTTGCGCCCCTTGTAGCGAAACGACGCCATTAGCTGCTCCCGTACACGGCACGCACGGCCTCCTCGACCGTGGTGATGCCGCGCGCCGCCTGGGCGAGGGCCTCGGTGCACAGCCTACGATAATGGGCGGCGCCCAGGGCGGCGCGCTGAAAGGCCTCGGGGTCGCGCTTCTGAAGGGCAAACATCAAGGGTTCGTCGATCTCCAGGATCTCATAGACCCCGATGCGCCCGCGAAAGCCCGTATGCTGGCAAAAGGCGCAGCCGCGTCCGCGCTTCAAGGTCATCGGGGCGTCAGGACCGAGCTCCGACACCAAAAGCACCTTCTCGGCGGCCGTGGGAGTGGCCGGCTCGGCGCAGCTGTCGCATACCCGGCGCACGAGCCTTTGCGCCACGACCCCGCGCAGCGAGGCGGCCACGAGATAGGGCTCGGCACCCATGTCCATGAGCCGCAGGGCGCTTGATACCACGTCATGGGTGTGCAGGCTCGACAACACGAGGTGGCCGGTCATGGCCGCGCGCAATCCGATCTCCACGGTCTCGGTGTCGCGCATCTCGCCGATCAGGATGATATCCGGATCCTGACGCAAAAAGGCGCGCAGGACCCGGGCGAACCCGAGGTCGATCTTCGGGTTGACCTGGACCTGGTTCACGCCCGCCAGCCGGTACTCGACCGGATCCTCCACCGTCAGGACCTTCACGGAGGTGGCATTCAGTTCCTTCAGGGCCCCATAAAGCGTCGTGGTCTTGCCACTGCCCGTGGGACCCGTGACGAGCACGAGGCCGTGGGGCTGATGGATCAGGGCACGCAGCCGTCCCAGGATATCGGCGGGCATGCCGAGCCGGTCGAGCTCTAGGATACCGTTCGATTGATTCAAGAGGCGCATGGCCACCGACTCGCCATGCTGCACCGGCACGGTCGACAACCGCACGTCGATCACGGTGTCGCGAAACCGCACCTGACAGCGCCCATCCTGCGGGA
>JAJZZU010000384.1 GCA_021797365.1 Pseudomonadota bacterium
GGAAGCCGCCGAGATAATTGAAATTGCGGCGCGACACGAGCGCATAGAGCGACAGGCTTCCGAATATGACCGCAGTCCCGAGCAGGGCCTCGGCGACGATGCTCGGGCCGGCCGGCATGCGCAGGTATAGGGCGATCACCGGGCCCAACGAGAGTCCCATGAGGCCGGTGAATACGAATACCAACGGTATCGCCATGGGGCTGTCGCGGCCGCCGGTCCACTGGACGGCAAACAGGCTCACGAACGCCGCGATCATGATCATGATCGGATGCTGATAGGCAAACAGGGCGCGCATGCCGATCACGGCCGTAAACGTGCTAAAGAGCAGCGTCGCAGCCAGCAGCAGATAGGTCCTGTGGATGACGGTGGTGACCGCATAACCGCCCTGATAACCCGTGGACGGCGAATCCGGAAACAGATTAGAGCGAGCCATTCTGGCCCTCCTTACCGTAGAAACGGCATAAACGTATCATGAGCATGCGCCCCCTACCATAACATAACTCGTGCCCGGATCAGACAAAGCGCTCCACAGCGTGCAGCACCACGGCCACCACGATACCGACCAGTCCGACCCAGAAGAACACCCAGACCAGGGCGAACAGGATATGCATCACCAACAATACCGCCCACACCACCAGCAGGGTCACACCCGCGGCCATGAGCATATGTTTCAGATTCCGCACCGTACCGTCTCCCCAGTCCGCCATGTGCGCTGTATATGGGGGCCGGGCGCCGCCCTGTCAAGGGTGCGCTCCTGGGACCGGATTTGGTGCATATCCGGTCCCCATTCCCCCTGCTGGTGCACGCCGGCGCACGCCGCCGCCCCATAAAGGCGCCCCGCCCCCTGGCACAATGGTTGCTGGAATAGGGCCAGGACTTTCGCTACGGCCTCCCGCCGCAGCCTCGGTCCCGACGCCATCCTCTCAAGGAGCACTGCATGAACAACCCGGTCTCCGGGAAGCCCCGCCTGGTCATGGTCGGCAACGGCATGGCCGGAATGCGCGCCGTCGAGGAATTGCTCGCCATGGCCCCCGACCACTACGACATCACGGTCTTCGGGGACGAGCCGCATCCCAATTACAACCGCATCCTGTTATCGCCGGTATTGGCCCGCGAAATGGCCTTCGAAGACACCATTCTGAACGATCGGGCGTGGTACCAGGCGCACGGCATTACCCTCCATGCCGGGCAGGCGGTGACGCGCATCGACCGCGCGCGCCGGCTCGTACACACCGCGGACGGCACGGTTGCCGGCTATGATCGCCTGCTGCTGGCGCTCGGCTCCACGCCTTACGTCCCGGATATCCCGGGCACCCATCTCGATGGTGTCATGACCTATCGGACCATAGAAGATGTGCGCACCATGCACGCCCTGCCGGCGGGGGCCCGTGCGGTCGTCATAGGCGGCGGCCTGCTCGGCCTCGAGGCCGCCTACGGCCTGCTCACGCAAGGCGTGGAGGTCACCGTCGTGCACCGCAATCCCTGGTTGCTCGATCGCCAGATGGACCGGGTGGGCGCGGAACTCCTCCAAAAAAGCCTGATCGCGCGTGGACTATGCCTCTGTCTTGGCGCCGAGACCGAGGCCCTCTACGGCGACGGCCATGTGCAGGGGTTGCGCTTAAAAGACGGCCGCACGTTACCCGCCGATCTCGTGGTGTTCGCCGTCGGTATCCGTCCGCGCACGGCGCTCGCACGCGAGGCCGGGCTACATTGCGATCGCGGCATCGTGGTCAACGACACGCTTCAGACCTTCGATCCACGCATCTACGCGGTGGGCGAGTGCGTGCAACACCGCGGCCTGACCTACGGACTGGTGGCGCCACTGTTCGAGCAGGCCAAAGTGGCCGCCAATCACCTCGCCCAATATGGACGCCTACGCTATACCGGATCGCTTGCCAGCACCAAGCTCAAAGTCACGGGCGTCGGCCTATTCTCAGCCGGCGATTTCGTAGGCGGCGCGGGCTGCGAGGAGCTATCCTTGCTCGACCCGGCGGGCGGCGTCTACAAGAAGGTCGTGATCCGCGACCACAAGCTCGCGGGTGTCCTCTTGTATGGCGACACCGCGCTTGGGCCCTGGCTCTTTCAACTGCTGCGCACGGGCCAGGACGTAAGCGCACTGCGCGATCATCTGCTATTTGGCGAGGTCACGGGCGATGTCCGTCATGGCGGCGGGCGGGCCATCGACCACATGCCCGACACCGCCGAGATTTGCGGCTGCAACGGCATCAGTAAGGGCACCATCGTCCATGCCATTCGCACCCAGGGCCTATTCACGGTCGACGACGTGCGCCGGCACACCAAGGCCAGCGCCTCATGCGGATCATGCACGGACCTCGTGGAACAAATCCTCGCCAGTACCCTCGGCGGGCTCTACGAGACCACCCCGCAGAAACGGTCCCTGTGCACGTGTACCGATCTCACGCATGACGAGATCCGCGATGCCATCGTGACTCGCAAACTGCTATCGGTGCGCGCGGTTTTCGCCGCCCTCGAATGGAAGGCCGAAGGCGGCTGTCCGACCTGCCGTCCGGCAGTCAATTACTATGTGCGCTGCGCGTGGCCGGCGGAGGCCACCGACGATCCCCAGGCGCGCTTCGTCAATGAGCGCGTGCACGCCAATATCCAGAAGGATGCCACCTACTCGGTCATACCGCGCATGTATGGCGGCGTGACCACGCCCGCGGAGCTCAAACGCATCGCCGAGGTCGCCGAGCGCTATCAAGTGCCCATGGTCAAGATCACGGGCGGTCAGCGCATCGATCTCCTCGGGGTCAAAAAGCAGGATCTCCCGGCGATCTGGGCCGACCTCGGCATGCCCTCCGGCCATGCCTACGGCAAGGCGCTGCGCACCTGCAAATCGTGTGTCGGCACGGAATTCTGCCGGTTCGGGACCCAAGACAGCACGCATCTTGCCATCACCCTTGAAAAGCGCCTGGAGCGTATGTGGTCACCACACAAGGTCAAGCTCGCGGCCTCCGGCTGTCCCCGCAACTGCGC
>JAJZZU010000385.1 GCA_021797365.1 Pseudomonadota bacterium
AGCATCCCGGAGTGGGTCGTAACGACCTATTGCTGACGTCTGCACAGAACCATCCTGTGCTCCCTGGTCAACCCAACTTTTCGGTTGTTACCTCCAAGCTCCGTCCTTTAGGGCGGGGTAGTTGACTTCTGTCTCCCATTCCCTGATGCGGATGGATCGTACTGGGGAATTACCGTGCTTGCGGCGCGAATGCTCGACTGAACGCGGCCCAATTACACATGCCGCCGGGTAATTTTCTTACCCATGAACGCAAAAAAGCCCCGGGTTGTTACACCCGGGGCCCATGATTTATCATGAAGCGCCGTAAACCCGCCGTCTAGGGCGGGATAGTTGACGGAGCTTCAGTCCTTGTGTCGTTAGACCCCTGGTGATGGGTCGTTGGTGTCAGGGTCTACGGACGACTCGATTTTCTCAGCCTTTTGTAAGGACTGCACCAGAGCCCCCACAGTGTCCACTGGCACCTTGAGAGATTTGCAGACCGCCTTCATCGCGTATAGAGCCAGATCGGGCTGATCTGTATGCACACTCCTAATGGCCTCCAAAAGAAAGCATCCTGCGGCGCTCATGTTGGGCTGGATCAGAAACTCATCCAGGATCTCGTCGCCGTTTAGAGTCACACCCTCAACACGCATACCATGCCGGGAAGCGTTCTCCAGACTGTCGTTGTGTTCTTGAAATGATTCCTTAACTTTGGCACCCAGAAAACTTTCCTGCTCATCCTGAGACCAGGAGGGGAACTCGTTGGGAACCTTTACGGTCATTTCTTGAAGCTCAGTAACCTCTGATACCACCGTAACCTTCAGTGATTTCATCTTTTGTTCTCCGTGAAAAACACCCGATCACCGTTTTATCCTGCAACGCCGTAAAACCCCGCCGTCATTGTGGGCCGTATGGCCCATTTGTGCGGGAATATAAGGCGTACTATCGACTATAACTGTCGGTATACAGTTAAAGGCCGCAGGACTGTCGGTTTCCATTGCAGGCCGGACATTGTAGCCGAATGGCCTATGGCCTATGCCCATGGAGGTAGCATCAATCCATCCCCTATCGGGCTGGTTGCTGCCTAGGAAGTGGGAAGCCCCGGCCTCATTGCAGGCCGTATGGTCTGTGAGGCCGGGGAGCAGTCACTCGAACGACTCGTCCGAACCGTCCGTTTCATCGGCACGGTTTAGGTCGCCGTTTACCACTTTCTTGCCGGGGCTCGTCGCCCCTTTTCCGGCGCGGAACGCCCCCTGCACGCGCTTGCGCGCATACTGCAAAGACGCACCGCTATACCGCTCCTCCAGGTAGAGGAGTGCCTCTATCCACTTACCCGTCTGCTGCGCACGGCGAATCACCGCGCTCACGTGCGCTTTCGTTTCCTTCGGGACCATCTCCACCACGTTGGGTGGCACCGATTCCGGCATGGACTCCTCCGGCTCATACACCTCATTATTGCGAGGCGCCTTTTGGCCCGTCCGGCCCACACGGGCGATAACGCTAAAGAACCCATACAGTGCCAAGACGGTGACGATAATTGCCATGGTTTTCTCCTCGAGGAGAGTTTCGAGGAGAACGATCCCCATTCGGGGGACGTTTTCCCCGAAGTGGGTGATGCGCGAGAGATTCGCGCGCCTGATACTGTCCATAAGGCCTTATGGACAGGCCGGACCTCCCTTTCGGGAGGGCTGGCGAAGCGAGTTTGACATGCTGCCCGGCATGCCCTCGTCCTGCGACGAGAGAGGAACTCATTGATCCCATCACGCGATTACCCGTTTGTCAATACCGGAAGCGCCCCCCGAGGTTTGCATTTTGCATGTTTATGGCACACTAGCACTGAGTCGTTTATAGGAGGTTGTTCCATGCGTTCCTTTCTGATGCGTGTTTTCCGCAAGAAGTCTCCGGAAGAGCTCTGGCTTCCGGTCTGGTTCTTGAAAATCGTCGATGTGGTGTGGCCGGTACACTATTTCCGTGTCGGTGTCGTACACGACATCAAAGGTTTTCGCCGTAATGCGCGACTCTACATCGATCGCGCCGGCTATCTGTTTACGGTTACCATCCTGGGGGCACTGCTGGCGCGCCAGTATGGGACCACCACGGATTATGACATTGGCCTTGGATTTGTCGCTGTGACGACAGTGCTCTTTGCGGCCACCGCGTTCAAGACCGTCCGAGTCATGCGGATGCCGCCCGACGACGATGAAGCGTCGTTCTGAGAATTGACAAGGGGGGGTTATGGAAATCGTTTGTCCTTTGTGCGACAGCAAAAAAACACAGCGTCTCGCGCTGACCTACGCTAAAGGCGTGAGCACGACCTCTTCTACGAGCGTCGGCGCGGGCGCGAGCTCGGGTCTCTTGACATTCCTGGGGCTCATCTTTCTGCCGTTGACCATTGTGTTGGCCGCGCTAGGCTTTGCGCGTATCGGTGTATTCGGTTTCAAGACTCGCGGCCAAACTAAGACCGGGCTTGCGGCCGAGACAGAGCCGCCCAAAAAGATGGCCTGGGGCAACGTAGTCCTGATGGCCTTAGCCTATACTCTCGCAGTCGCGGGTCTGGCCTTGTGGACGGCGAGCCATATCATTCCGTTTGCCGAGCAGACATTCCATATCCCGGCCCCGGTTATCGACGACACCCCTTTTACCAAGATGCCTTTCTCCATTCAGGCGTTCGCCGTAATTTATGGGGCCATTTGGCTCACGATTCTCCTGGGTGGGCTTGTGCTCGGCTTTCGCGGCGCCTGGTATTTCAACACTAAGATCTGGGCGCGCCGCGAAGCGGGTTGGCAGCGCTCGTTTTTGTGTAAGCGGTGTGGTGGCAATTTCCTCGTGCCCGACTATGACCCCGTGGGCGTCAATGTGGTCCGCTCAGATCGCATGGGAACCGGTGAATATCTCCCGCGTGCCGAAACCCCAGAGCAGCGCGCTGCGGTGTCGTCCAAGGCGGCGTCCGATGACGTTCTGTTGCGCAAGAAGGGCCAACCGCGGCGCAAACGCTACGATTAGAGCCC
>JAJZZU010000386.1 GCA_021797365.1 Pseudomonadota bacterium
CGACCGGCGCAAGTGTTTGTACAACGCCGGCGGGTAGCAGCCCGGCCATTGACGGGCGAGCACGGTCTCGAGTCCTTGCCGGGCGGCCCAGGCGCGTACAAACGGCACGCTGCCAACCGGCACGGCATCAGTCTCGGCCGCTAGTAAGGCGAGATCGGCAGGGGAGACACTCCGATGACGGAATGCCGCACCCATTGTGGTGATCCCGGCGTGCATGATTGCGCGCTGTTCTGGCGTCAGACCAGTGGGATAACGTTCGAACAGGTACATGAAGGCCCCCTAGATTCCGTCCGCAGGCTTGGCGCCCAGGGATAGGCGGTTGTAGAACAGAATGCGTTCGGACTCTGACAAGTAACGGGTGCCATCGCGGGCGCGTATTAACTCCCCTGAGCCGGAAAACACCAGCGCGAACTCCCGCGCGTCGACCCGCAAGAAACCTGCATCCGGCGAGCCATCCCGGGGCTCGTGCAGAATCGCCCAAGCCCATTTCGGCGCCCCACCAATTCCGCGATACGGAATATCCCAGGCTATATGGACCGGACCCGCCTGCGCGGCGCGGCGCGCGAGATGGGCCGGACAATGGAGCTCGACGAGTCGTTCCAAAAGACGAGGCGGAGCCGAACCAGACGGCAGGGGAGAGTGGGGAAGAGACAGGACCGTTTCGTTGGGTGGTGTGCACATGATGAAACCCGCCGCTGGCAAGAAAGCGATGCGCCAATCGTACCGAGTCCCGGGAAAACGCAAATCGCGAATGAGGCCTTGTAGCGTGGGCCATTCGTACGCCGCGTTATCCAGCAGCGCCGTAAAACCCCGCCGTTCAGGGCGGGGATATAAGGCGTAATATTGACTATACTGTCGGTATGTTCCGCGCCACCAAGATCCGTCTCTACCCCAATGCCGCACAGCAAGACCTCATCGCGCGACAACTGGGGTGCGTGCGCTTCGTCTGGAACAAGGCCTTGGATTTGAAGACGACGGCGTGGAGGGAGCGGCGGGAGTCGCTTTCCATCCATACCCTGATCACGATGCTGCCGGTGTGGAAGGCGGGCGAGCATCCCTGGCTTGCGGAGGCCGACTCCCAAGCATTGCAGATGACGCTGCGTCATCTGGATCGGGCCTACGCGAACTTCTTTGCCAAGCGGGCCCGCTTTCCGCGCTTCAAGAAAAAGCATGCGCCACGTCAGTCTTATGCCTATCCCCAGCGGGTGAAGGTCGAGGGCGATCAGGTCTTTCTCCCCAAGGTCGGCTGGGTCAAGGCCGTGGTCCACCGGGAGATCATGGGCATCATCAAGACCGTCACCGTCTCGCGGTCTGCGACCGGAAAGTATTACGCCGCGGTGCGGGCCGAGGACGGTCAGGCCCTGCCGGAGCCGGTTCGGCATGTCACGCGTGTCACCGGCATCGATCTCGGGCTCAATGATGCGGTCATTGCCAGCAGCGGCGCCAAGACCCCCAACCCCCGCTTCCTGCGCCGGTCCCTGAAGAACCTCCGGCGCAAACAGCAATCGCTGTCCCGCAAGGTCGAGGCGGCCAAGGTCCGGTGCGCGGCCGACGGCAAACCCATCGCCTCCCTGCGGGAGTATTTCGGAAGCAACGTGGCCAAGGCGCGGCAGCGGGTCGCGCGGGCCCATGAACGAGTGCGCGATGCGCGCACGGATTGGCAACACCAAGTCTCCCGGCGCCTGGCGGACGAAAACCAAGCGGTCTGCGCCGAGACCTTGAACGTGCAGGGGATGATGCGAAACCGTCGACTGTCGCGTGCCATCGCCGATGTCGGCTGGTCGGGGCTTGTCACGAAGCTCGATTACAAGCTGCGCGATCGGGGCGGACACTTGGTTCGTGTCGACCGTTTCTTCCCTTCGAGTAAGACCTGTTCCTGTTGTGGCGGGAAGAACGAGGGATTGACGCTCAAAGACCGCTTGTGGGTATGTGCGCATTGCGGCACCACCCACGACCGCGACGTCAACGCCGCGATCAATATCCGCCAGCAGGGCATTTTGCAGTTAAAGGCCGCAGGACTGTCGGTCTCTGCCCATGGAGGCAGCATAAATCCATCCTCTACCGGGATGGTAGCTGTCTAGGAAGTGGGAAGCTCCGGCCTTGAGGCCGGGGAGCAGTCACTACGGCCTCCGTGTGGTGTCTGGCCTACCAAGTTTCGTTGGGGTTGCCTGTATTAAGATCCCGGTCGCGCAGACAGGGCGCGCGACTAGCGGTCAATGACAGGGCTCGCCACGTCTGGACTCGTTCCGCTAGTCGCGCCATCGCCGTGGGACGCGCCAAGTTGATGACCGGGATTCCCCACCGATCGGCCAGCGCAATAGCCTGCCCTGTCCCGCCGGTCGTGCGTGACCGCTCTCCTTCGGACTCGCAACCGTCTGGCGTCCAACACGCCACGAAGTCCACGGGAGACCGCAAGTCGGACCCCAGGATCTGATGGACGTTACGCGCCATCAAGGCTTGGGCGGCGGACGACAGACGCGCCCACGCGGGATGCAAGGTAGCGGCGATCCGGTAGGCCTCGGCATCCGGCCGGTCATGGTCTGTCGGAGCGGCCCCGCGGCTCTGGAAGTGCGGCCAGGGTAGGAAGATGATCTTGGATGCCCCGGCTCCCGCTTCGAAGGCTTGGTCAGCCCCGGGCGCCCCACCCGATTGCAGGGTGTAGCCATGCGCGGCCAGGTGGGTCGCGAGACGCGTCATGAGGGCCAGGACAGGGGCCGGTGTCCCACGCGAACCGATCCCGGCATAGCGCCCATGCGGGGCTATATCCGGACGCCAGTCCACGCGGTTCAGGACCTGCGCAATCACCTCGGCATGGCATCGCTTGGGCGCGCAATGGCACACCAGCGCTTGGCCTGGGCGGATGCCCATCAGAGCGGTAAGGATCACTGGGTCACGGTCGCGTAGGCGTTCCTCCAGCCACACGGCATACTGTTGGATGACCTCGGCCCGCCCGCCGTCCGGCCCGATCGCAAAGGGATTGCCGAG
>JAJZZU010000387.1 GCA_021797365.1 Pseudomonadota bacterium
CCATACCGGTGGCGCGCGCGGGGGGGTCGAATCGGCCCCACGGGCGATGAGGAGGGCGAGTCGTGAACAGGACGCCGACACCTAAAGACCGCGGCCCACACGCCGTCAGCCGTCTGTGGGCGTTTTTCGTGCTCGGCATACTCATCACGACGCTCGCCTTCGTGGGCGCGACATGGCGCGAACTCGAAGTCGCCACACGTCACCGCCTGGCCATCATGGCCACCGCCATCGGGCGGGTGGAGCAGGCCTATCTCGAGAACACGGCCAACAGGATGCGCCAGCTGAATACCGTCTTGCGCCGGACGCCCCGAGCCGAACGGGCCGGTGTACTGCGCCGTTATGTGGCTGACCACCGGCACGACACTGATGCCGCCCTCATCGACGCCCACGATCGCATTCTCGTGGCGGCCCGACCGCTTGCGATCCCGCCGGCCATGCTCCACCACGCCCTCCCTTCGGTCACGACCCTGTGCCTGCGGCACCATCGCTTATGCTTCTCGCCCCCCTTTGCCACTTCGCAAGGATATCGGGTGTTGTTTGCGCGGCCATTCGTCGCGCATGAGACCCTGATCCTGGAGCGGCCGCTCTCCACATGGCCGCGCCTGCGCGCGCTCATCCAGAAGCTTCCACCGCACTTCCACATCTTCGTCGTGGATCGCAACGGCACCCTCGAATACAAAATCCCGGGTTCGGCGCACGCGCAGTACAGCCGTGTACGCCACGGCGCGCTCATGCGTGCCTTGAACAGGGCCATCCACCAAAATAGCGGGGCGTTTTCGGGGCAAACGCAGACCGGTTGGCGCTTCGGGGCCTATCAGTCCGCGCGCTATGGCCTCGTGGCCGGCGTCAGCCTGCCCGTGAAGAACGTGATCCAGACCTTTGCGCACAGGCTCGGTGTGCCGCTTGCGCTGATATTCGTCCTGCTCGTGAGCGCGACCTTCTACTACCGGGCTTCGCGCCAGGAGATCGCGCGCGCCGAGGCCGTCCAGGCGATGGCCGACAACCGCATCCGCGAAGAACAGCTGTTTGCCGAGCAACAGCGCGACTTCTACCTGGCGGTGAGCGAGCTGAATCAATTCATCGTGCGCCACCCCGACCCGGACCAGCTGTTCGCCGAGACCTGCCGGATCATCATCGCCTACACCGGCCTGCTGTTTGCCTGGATCGGCCGCGTCGAGGCCTCGGGGGATATACGGGTCGTGGCATTCAGCGAGAAGCGGCCGCTCGGTATCGACTGGTTTCGTTGCGTGTTCACCGCCGACCCGAATCGCCCGGAAGGTCTGGGCGCCGCCGGACGGGCGGTGCGCAGCGGGCGCACCGAGATCACGGACGATCTCTCCCACGACAACCGTTTCACCCCGTGGCGCGCCATGCACGAGCAGGCGGGTACGCAATCGGCGGCCGCCCTCCCGATTCGGACCAAGAGCGGGATCGTGGCGATACTCGCCCTCGGATCCGAACGGCTGAACCTGTTTGCGCCGCCGCTCGTGCGCCTTCTGGAGGGCCTGGCTCAGGACCTGGCATTCTCACTCGAGGATACGGAGCGCGAGCAACAGCTCATCCACCAGGCCCGCCACGACGCCCTGACAGGCCTCGACAACCGTGTACTCTTTCGCCAGACACTCGAGGCCGCCCTGGCACAGCCCCCACAACAGCGCAAGGGTCTGGCCGTCGCCATCCTGGACCTAGACGGGTTCAAGGGCATCAACGACCAGTTCGGCCATATCGTCGGCGACGAACTCCTGCGGCGGATAGCGGCGCGCATCCGTGCCGCGGCCCCCGCAGGCGCGACGGTCGCGCGGCTCGGCGGCGACGAGTTCGGACTGATCCTGTCCCCCGTCGACGAGCGCACGCAGGCGGTGTCCGCCATAGAAGCGATCCGCTGGGCGTTTGACAACCCCTTCGTGGCCGCCGGCTACGAGCAGCTGGCGATAGGGGCCAGCGTCGGCATCAGCCTGTCCCCTGGCGACGGCAATCAGGTGGACGACCTCATAAGGCGCGCCGATCTCGCCTTGTACGAGGCCAAGCGCCTTGGCAAGAACCTCTACCGCTTCTTTACGCCGGCCCTCGAGGAGCGCCTACTGAATCAGTATCGGCTGCAGCATGAATTCATCGCCGCCTTGCGCGAGCACATCCCGGTCTTGTATTTCCAGCCGCAAGTGGACATCACCACCGGGCGTTTACGCAGCCTCGAAGCCCTGCTCCGGTGGCCGCGCGCCGACGGCCAGATCTGGGCCCCGGGGGCCTATTTTCCGGTGATCGAACAGGACACCGATCTCATGCGCCGGCTGGATCTCTACGTGCTGGATCAGGCAAGGGCGGCGATCCGCCATCTCGCCGGCGAGGGGATACGCGTCCCGATCGCAGTCAATATCCATAGCCGCCACCTCTTGCATCCGGACTTCCTGAAGGATATCCAAACGGTCCTCAAAGAGGACCCCGGCATCGCGAGTAGCCTGGAGATCGAGATCACCGAGAGCAGCGAGCTCCCCGATCTCGCGCTCGCCGGTGAAATACTGGGCGAGTGCCACGCGCTGGGGCTTGCCATTGCCCTCGACGACTTCGGCACCGGCTATGCCTCACTCAACTATCTCCAAAAACTGCCGTGCGACATCCTGAAGATCGACAAGAGCTTCGTGAGCGACATGGGTGAAGACCCACGCGACTTCGCGATCGTAAGCGGCATCCTGACCGCGGCGCGCGTCCTGCATCTGACCACCGTCGCCGAGGGGATAGAGCAGCCGGAACAAGGCCTGCTTCTGCGCGATCTCGGCTGCCAGTACGGACAGGGTTACGCCATCAGCAAACCCCTCCCCCTCGACGCCGTGGTCCACTGGGCGCATGGCTGGCGGGCCCCCGACCTGTGGAGGCGACGGCCGGCGACCGCCGACGCCGTGCCGTGGCTGGCACGCGCCGGCCATAAAAAGCGGCTAAAGAGCACGATCGAGACGTTGCGGCTT
>JAJZZU010000388.1 GCA_021797365.1 Pseudomonadota bacterium
GGGGTTTCCTCGGTCGATCTCGAGCCCGTCGACGGTTGGCGGGAGATCGTGCAGCGGGCGGGGCGGTGTGGAGGACTTGTCGGGGTGGATGCGGATCGATATCCGGCGGACTTCGCGGCGCTGGCGCGCTATCAAGAAGCGGCCCGAGACCTGCCGGCACTCATCGACGGTCCCCTTGCGCCGCTTGGCTGGGCGGAATGGGAGGCCTTTGTCGAACGCAATACAGGTCTCGAGACCGTCGCCGGATATGAGGATTGACGGGCGCTGCCCGGGCCGCGCGGCGCGAGATCTTCTCCAATATCATCGCTAATATGTAATACATATTCATATAGTGATATACTAAAGTAGTGTCTGTGGCCCCCGTGTCTCGCGAACCCGACCCCCAACCCGCCCGACTGGTCGCCCTATTTGGGGGCGTGGGTCTGGCGCTGGCGCTCGGTTCTTTCGAGGGGGCTGGGGTGCAGGCCATCTTTCCCTATATCGGCGGCGGTCTTGCCACCAGCAGTTACCGCGCGCTCTGGACGCTCACCTATTTCGTGGTGCATTGGTCGCTTGGCATCACGCTCATGCCGTGGAGCACGCGTCGCTTCGGGCGGCGCCGGGTCTTTCAGGGGGCGGTATGGTTGGCGGCGGCCGGCAGCCTCATAGGCGCATTCACTCATAACCTATGGGTCATGTTGGTCTCGCGGGCGATGGAGGGCCTGGGCGCGGGTCTTCTCGTTCCCTTGAGTCAGAGTGTGTTTCTCGCCGCGACCCCGACGCGTCGTCATGGCATTGTCACTGTGCTTTGGAGCAACGCCATGCTCCTGCCGTTTTTCGTCGGACCGGCGATCGGCGGGTGGCTTGCGACCACGGTCGGTTTCCACCTGATCTTTGGGTTGACGGTGCCACTGTGGCTCGTCGCGCTGTGGGCGGGCGGCCGTGGTATCCGGGAGACCACGGTCCTGCCCGTATCCGAGGCCCCGCCCTTTGATTTTCTCGGTTTTGCGCTCCTTTATGCGGGCCTCATGGCGCTACAAGTGGTGCTGGATCAGGGTGAGCAGCACGGCTGGTGGTACTCACCATTCATTCGCGACGCGTCGTTCGCGGCCGCCGTCTGCCTTTATTTATTCGGCTGGTATGAGGCGCGGGCGCGTCATCCCCTGCTGCAGTTCCATTATCTAAGGCGCCGCAATTATGTGCTCGGTCTGTTGCTTTTGAGTCTCGGTTGGGCGCTATTCATGGGGTGGGCATCGATTCTGCCGTTGTGGGCCGAAGAGGACCTTGGATATAACGGCCTGTGGGGCGGGGTCCTGTTGCTACCGGTGGGCCTCGGGGCACTGCCTTTGTCGGCAGCCCTCGACCATCTGCGAGGCGTGTTTGGCCTGCGGCGCCTGGCGAGCCTGAGTTTTCTATTGCTGGGCGGCGCCTATGGCATGCTGTCGGTGCATCCGGGAAGCGCCCTATCCGATCTATTCTGGCCGTTGGTCGTCCTGGGACTCGGGGTCGGCATCCTGTTTGTCCCGCTGACCATGATCATCATGTCCGAGATTGCGGTCGCCGCGGTACCGGCGGCGGCCACCACCGCGAATTTCATACGCGTGTTCAGCGCCAATATCGGCGTGACGGTGCTGGCGGTCTATTGGTCGCGCGGCAGCGCGCGGGCGAGTAATGCCCTGGCCGCGGAGATTTCGCGTTATGGACACACGGCCACGGGACCGCTCGGTGCCCTGCAGGGATTTTTGGCGGTCGAGGCGCATACCGTGAGTCTTGACAACCTGTTGCGGCTTTCGATGTGGTTGTGTCTGGCGGGCGCCTTCGTCGCGTGGTTTTTCCTGATTCCGCCCCGGGTGTTGCCCAAGGCCTCGGCCCATAGTTTTGTCGAAGAGACGGAAAACGAGAGCGGTTAGGGGTTCCGGGATCCCGTTGGGCCGGCAGGTGAACCCCAGACCGCTTGCGGCCTGCGTTTATGGCGATGCCTGAGGGGAGGAGGTCGCGCGCCTTGCGAGAGCGGTCAAAAGGCCCAAAGCGATGAGTTCCGTCGCGCCGCCGAATATCACGACATCACGCGGGCTGAGACGGTATAGGGCGCCCATCGCAAGACTCCCAATCATCCACGCAAACCCAAAACCGGCATCGAAGAGCCCGAAGGCCGATCCCCGGCGTTCGGCTGGGACGAAATGGGTGAGTCCTGCGCGCAGCGTACCGTCCTGGACGCCTAGGGCAACCCCCCAGACTACGGCCGCCGCACCTATGGCCATCGGTGATCGCGACAGAAACTGCAGCGGGTCGGCCAGCAGCAGGAGCAGCGGGAGCAGGTACAGCGCCTTGAGTCCGGCGCGATGAAAGAGCCGACCGGAAGCCATGGCGGCGAGTCCGTCGGCGGCCATCGCCACTGCGTAAAGCGCGGGTATCCAGGGCGGCGGTACGCGATGTGTGATCGACAGGTGATACGAAAACAGGATGAAGTGCGCAAAGCCCATCACTGTAAAGGCGGCAAAGGTCATATAGCCATAGAAGATCGGTGCGAATGCCATCGAAGGTATGGTAGCCGGCTTGGCGCAAGCGGGGGGCGCCATGGCGTGGGCCCGCTGGAACATCACGAGCGCCGCAGCGGCCGGTACCAGCAGAAAGGCGAATGCCGCGCGATAGCCGCGCACGGCCACGATGCCGGCCACGATGAGCGGTCCAAGGAGGCCACTGATCTGGTCTAGGGCGCCGTGTAGGCCGAAGGCCTTTCCCGCCCCCAGCCGTTCACCGGCCTGTGCCAGCACGACATTGCGCGCCGGCGTGCGCAGGCCTTTGCCGAGTCGTTCGGCGAATATCAAGGGGATGGCGACGCCGAGATTTTGCGCGATCGCAAGCGCCGGGACGGCGAGCAGGTTTGCGACGTAACCCGCGGCCATGATTGACCAGTAACGGTGGGTGCGGTCTGCCAGCTGTCCAGAGACCAGGCGCACGCCCGAGC
>JAJZZU010000389.1 GCA_021797365.1 Pseudomonadota bacterium
GAACAACAAGGCCAAACTGACCATCAGAAAATCGTATGGTTTCCGCTCCCCGGAAATCCTGGAAATGGCGTTATATCACGCTTTGGGCAAGCTTCCTGAGCCAAAGCTCACCCACGAATTTTACTGAGGAGCCCAACTTTTTATCAACAGATTGCCAATACAATGACGCAAATACTTTTTGGGTCTTCGGCGACATTTCGGGATACACACCACATGATATTTGCACTCCCACTTCGAGTGGCTTGAGTCTTGGTACTCGTCCATCGTGAACTTTCCTCTTCGTGAGCCCGGCGGCTCACGAATGGGAGTTTCGTCGATGGACTCCCCCTATTTGTCAAACTTTACCTGCCTCCCCGGCAGAGCCGGTGGGCCTCCCTTTGTAGGCTAGGCCTCGTCCAGCACAAACTGTCGACGATCCGCCAGCGTTTCGGCTGCCGCGGTCACGCCTGCGTCGAGCAGGAACTCTCTGGCATTCTTGTCGCAGGCACGCACCGCCTCCTGCGGCAGCGGCTTGACCGGCGTGCTCGCACAAACGTCTCAGGATGGAGGGGATGCTTCTGGCTCGCGCAGACTCCCTCTGTGTTCAAAGGCCCCGACTCGCGGACTCGGAATCGGCGGCGGGGCACGCAGATCAAAACAGTGGCGCATGCGCACGACACTTTAGTGGCGCCTTTACCATATTTCATCAAACACCCCCAATCTCAGATCTCGGTGAATGATTTTGCGTGCGCAGCCATGCCATTGGTATGTCTGCCTCGTACGCTCCAGATGGTCCGCAGATCCGCCCCTGCATGCGCCCTTCAATTGCAAAACCGAGGGTTTCATAAAGATGGATTGCCCTTGCGTTGCTTTCCCGGACGATAAGTTCAACACGGCTTACCTCCGGAAACCTATCCTCAATGATCTCGAACAGCCTTAGAAACAACTTTCTTCCAATTCCAAGTCCTTGAAGGGCAGGATGTACAGCAACTGTTAGATTTCCAAGGACATGATCAAACACGCTTAAGCCAAGTTTGAACGCATGCAGTTCTCCAACAATCCGACCATCGGACTCGGCAACGAATTCTATTCCATGATCCTTGCTACTCTGCATGAACCCTTGGATGTAGGCATCTGAAATCTCATTGTCCGCCCTTGCGAGGCCGCCTGGATTCCGGGCTACTGCGTCATAAATTAACCTTATTCCCGGATAATCCTCCGGACGCGCATCTCGAATTATCATGTCGATCCGATGTCGGGGCGTCATAAAGAAGTGGCCCCGGTTGTTTGAACAGCATTCCCCGAATTATAAGTGGAGTCCGGGCCGGTTGGGACGGCGCAGGGTTGTCCACGGCGGCGGGCGTCGCTTGCGACGAACGACCGGCGCGGTGGACGACTCGGGACGCACTACGAATTCATTCTATGCAGCCTCCTGGTTGGTTGGCAACAGGTTCCGATAGGCCTCAAGGGGCGTGAGGCCGTCGAGGCTTGAATGCCCCCGGTGCGCATTGAACCAGTCGATATAGCGGTCGATGTCGGCCCGGGCGGCGCGGACGCCGTCGTAGACCTTGAGATACATGCATTCGTACTTGACGCTGCGCCACAGGTGCTCCACGAACACATTGTCGCGCCATGCTCCACATCCATCCATCGACAGTTGGCAGCCCCGATCGAGGACGGCGTCCGTGAACTCGTCGGCGGTGAACTGGCGGCCCTGATCGGTGTTGACGATCTCAGGCGCGCCATGGCGGGCGAAGGCCTGCTCGATCACCTCCCTGGCATGGCAAAAATCGAGCTCCAGAGCCTGCTGTCCGATCTTGGCATGCAGGGGCGCCAGATCGACGGGCTTGGTCCCCTTTGCCCCTCCCCCGAACACATCGGCCGCATATTCCAGCAACTGCCGCCTCCACTCCGTGATCTAGTTGGGGTGCAGCTCAAACTGCGCGGCCCGTTCGGCCAATGTCTGGTCCTCGCGCAAAACCGCCAACGCGACACGAGCCTTGCACTCCGCATTGTGGGGGCGGGGAGTACGCCGCCCTGATTTCTTCATCATCAAAAACTTCGGCTCGCCAGGCCTTCCTCGGCCCAGCATCCTGCCCGGAGTTTCCACTTATAGCACCGTTCAAATTTGCAGAGCCACTTCGCAATTGGGTGGCCTCTCTGCATCCCGATGAGGTCGTGATGGAAACCACCGGTATCTATTGGAAGAGATCGTAGCCACCGTTATTGATGGATCACGGTCGCCGATTACGTCGTAAAGCAGCGGGTTCGGCCGCGATCAGAGACGGCCATAAGTGGCGCCCATCGTCTGGGGGCCGCCCTTGGCGTCCAGGACGGCACATTGCGCGCCGGACTCACCCCTTTCCTGCCAACTGAACGCCGGGGCTCGGCCTTCGGACTCTTCAATACCGGCTTTGGGTTTGCGTGGATGAAGAGGTCTGCGATGGGCGCCCTATCCCGTCTAGACCCATGCGATGTTGTGATATTCGGCTCACGCGGTGGGGCTCATGGCCTTGGGCCTTGTGACTGCCCTTACAAGGGGCATGCACCCACCGGGTATTGCCATAGGCGCAGCCCCTGCGGCGGTCTGGCGTTCATCTGCCGGCCCAACGGAGACCCGGCCCTACCGGGGCCCCCTAACCGCTCTCGTTTTCCGTCTCTTCGACAAAGCTATGGGCCGAGGCCTTGGGCAACGCCCGCGGCGGGATCAGGAAAAACCACGCGACGAAGGCGCCTGCCAGACACAGCCACATCGAAAGCCGCAACAGGTTGTCAAGACTCACGGTATGCGCCTCGACCACCAAAAATCTCTGCAGGCCGTCGAGCGGTCCCGTGGCCGTATGTCCATAACGCGAGATCTCCGCAGCCAAGGCATTGCTCGCCCGCGCGCTGCCGCGCGACCAATAGACCGCCAGCACGGTCACACCGATATTGGCGCTGAACACACGTATGAAATTCGCGGTG
>JAJZZU010000027.1 GCA_021797365.1 Pseudomonadota bacterium
TGGAGATCGCCACGAAAAGCCCCGTGACGATGGTGCCCATCAAGACCCCGCCCAGGGCCTGGGCGCCGAGCACTACCCCGACTACGACCGGCACCAGGACCGGCAGCAACGAGGGGATGATCATCTCGCGGATCGCGGCCTTGGTGAGCATATCGACCGCGCGCGAGTAGTCGGGCCGCGCCGTGCCCTCCATGATGCCCGGGATCTCCTTGAACTGGCGGCGCACCTCGATGACGACCGAGCCCGCCGCCCGGCCCACCGCCTCCATGGCCATGGCGCCAAAGAGGTAGGGGATGAGCCCGCCAAGGAACAGGCCGATAATCACCATGTGGTTGGAGAGATCGAAGGCGAGTACTCGACCCGTGCGCGCCGTCAGCTCATGCGTGAAGTCCGAAAATAGCACGAGCGCCGCGAGCCCCGCGGATCCGATGGCGTAACCCTTGGTGACCGCCTTGGTGGTGTTGCCGACCGCATCGAGCGGGTCGGTCACGGCGCGCACGGCGGGCGGGAGATTGGCCATCTCGGCGATGCCGCCGGCATTGTCGGTGATCGGACCATAGGCATCGAGCGCGATAATCATGCCGGCCAGTGACAACATGGCGCTGGCCGCAACCGCTATGCCGTAGAGCCCGGCGAGATGGTAGGCAAGACCTATGCCCGCACAGATCACGAGCACCGGGGCGGCGGTCGCCTTCATGGAGACCGCAAGCCCGGCGATGACGTTCGTGCCATGACCGGTCGTGGAGGCCTGAGCGATATAGCGCACCGGTTTGTATTCGGTCGCCGTATAGTACTCGGTGATGACGACCAGCAGGCCCGTGACCAGAAGCCCGGTCAACGCCGAATAGTAAATGTCGCTGACCGTGAGCGGCGCGCCGGCCGCCGTATGGGCGGTGATGCCGTGCATGAGCCAGCGCGTGACGGGGTAAAAAAGCGCGGCGGCAATGACGCCGGTGACGATGAGGCCGCGATAGAGGGCGTTCATGATCTTGCCGCCCTCGCGCGCCCTTACAAACCACGTGCCGATGATCGAGGCGACTATGGAGGCGGCGCCCAGGGCCAGCGGATAGATCAAGGCCCCATGAAAGCCCGGGAAATCCAGATGGCCGAGCAGCAAGGTAGCGACGACGGTGACGGCATAGGTCTCGAAGAGATCCGCGGCCATGCCCGCGCAATCCCCGACGTTATCCCCGACGTTGTCGGCGATGACCGCGGGATTACGCGGGTCATCCTCGGGTATGCCGGCCTCGACCTTGCCGACAAGATCGGCGCCGACATCGGCCCCCTTGGTGAAGATTCCGCCCCCTAAGCGCGCGAAGATCGAGATCAGAGACCCTCCGAAGGCAAGCCCCACGAGCGGCGAGACGTCTATATGGCCGGAGGCGGGTGCGAGCGCGCGCAACACGGCGAAGTAGCCGGCCACCCCCAAAAGGCCGAGGCCGACCACCAAAAGCCCAGTGATCGCCCCGCCACGAAAGGCCACGCGCAACGCGGCATTGATCCCGCCCGAGGCGGCGGCCGCCGTACGCACGTTCGACCGGACCGAGACGTTCATACCGATATAACCGGCAAGTCCGGACAGGATGGCGCCGATCGCAAACCCTATGGCCGTAAGATGCTGCAGGAAAACGAAGAGCAGAATGAAGAGAATGACGCCGACCAGTCCAATCGTGCGGTACTGGCGATTCAGATAGGCCTGAGCCCCCTCCTGGATGGCGTGCGCGATCTCCACCATACGCGCCGTACCAGTCGGCTGCTTCATGACCCACAGAATGGAAACCCCCCCGTAAAATAACGCCAACAGGGCACAAACGAACACGACCGCAAGATCGATAGACATGCTATGGCTCCCCTAGGATGACAACTGAAAATTGTGCACTGCCTGGGGCGGGCGCCTGTTCATGTTATGGCTTCTTCAGCGCCAACCCTCCCTCGAACCGGGTCCCCGGCTCGAACCCAAAGACGCGGTCCAATCCGACTTCGCGGATCAAGCCGTCGACCGCAGCCTGACCATGCTCTCGGAAGACCTCCGAGAGTATGAGCTTGGCCGCATTTCCGTTATAAAAGCCCCCGAAGCCAGCTTGCACCTGCAAGAGTTCGCGGGCCTTGTCAATTGTCATGGCTAGACCTTGAATTCCCCGCCCAGCTTTTTCTTGACGGGCGCATTCTTCAGTCGCACATAGTGCGGCAGGCCGTTTTTATACGGCGGATAATCCTCTCCCTGGATGAGGGGCTCGAGATAGGTGCGGCACTTGCGGGTGATGCCAAAACCGTCCTCGGTGATATAGTCCTCCGGCATCTTCTTCTCGACATTGGCGACATCCGCCAGGTTGGCGACCCCGAGCTCCCACTTGTACGGACGATTGGCCGTGCGAACGATGATGGGCATGACCGCGTTGTGTCCTTTTACGGCGAGCTCCACGGCGCGCCGGCCCAGGGCATAGGCCTGCTCGACATCGGTCCGGGAGGCGATGTGGCGCGCGGCGCGCTGCAGATAGTCGGCGACCGCCCAGTGGTACTTGTACCCGAGCTTGTTCTTGATGAGCTGCGCGATCACCGGGGCCACACCCCCCAGCTGCGCATGGCCAAAGGCGTCCCTAAGACCGCTCTCGGCCAGGAATTTGCCGTTCTTGCCCTTCACCCCCTCGGAGACCACGATGGCGCAATAGCCATGGGTCTTCACGACCAGGTCGACGCGCGCCAGAAACGCCGCCTCGTCGAATACCCGCTCGGGAAACAGGATGATGTGCGGGGCGTCTCCTTTCTTCTCGGCGGCCAGTCCGCCGGCCGCCGCGATCCACCCGGCGTGCCGCCCCATGACCTCCATCACGAAGATCTTGGTCGACGTCTTGGCCATGCTCGCGACATCGAATGCGGCCTCGCGGATGGACACAGCCACATACTTGGCCACCGACCCGAACCCCGGGGAGCAATCCGTGAACGGCAAATCATTGTCCACGGTCTTCGGCACCCCGACGCATACGATCGGGTAGCCCAGGCGCTCCCCGATCTGGGAGACCTTATGGGCGGTGTCCTGGGAATCGCCGCCGCCGTTATAAAAGAAGTAGCCGATATCATGGGCCCGGAACACCTCGATGAGCCGCTCGTACTGGGCCCTGTTTTCCTCCAGACCCTTCAGCTTATAGCGGCATGAGCCGAAGGCCCCGGCCGGGGTGTGACGCAAAGCGCGTATGGCCTCGGCCGACTCCTTGCTGGTGTCGATCAAGTCCTCGGTCAGGGCCCCAATGATCCCGTTGCGACCGGCGTAGACCTTGCCGATCTTCGCTTTATACCGGCGCGCCGTCTCTATAACCCCGCAGGCGGAGGCGTTGATGACGGCGGTCACGCCACCTGACTGGGCGTAAAACGCGTTCTTGGGCTTTGCCATGACTCTCTTTGTGCTCCTAGGACTGGATGAAAGGAAAAAGACATCGGGTTCGGTAATCAGGTGTTGGCGCCGGGCGGTGAGTCGCGGCGGCTTTCGTGATCGGCCTGCAGCTGTAACACGTGGGTTACGCACTCCCCGATGTCGTCATAGACGTCCCGGCCGGTCCCGTAATGCTCGTTGGGGCCATAAAAGAACTGACATCGGTAACGCCCCTCGCCGACCTTGAAAACGACGAAATGGGCGGACCGCTCGGACCAGAAGATCGTGGGACAAACGGTCAGGGCGGTCGACTCGGGGTCGAGCCGCAGCTCACTGTCGGCGAGCTCCAAGGCCACCGCCTTACCGTAGCGCTCCGTCAGCGCCGAGCGCGCCACCCAGAGTTCGGTATCGTTAAAATCCGGTATTCCCGACATCGAGAACCCCCTCCGGAGGCGAGACCCTGCGGGGCCCCGCAAAATGCCGTAAGCGTAGCGCAAAAGCGTCCGTAATACAGGATGTGTCGCAGATTTTTTTATCCCCCGCCTTCATCCCCTAAAATCATTGACGTCAAGGGATGCAGCGGGTAGCTTACGATATGGGACGGCCCTGCTCAGGGAAAACATATAAAAAACCTCTACTAGGTCAATTTAAAACCAAAGCGAGACAACCATGCGAATCGTGCTATTGGGAGCGCCGGGCTCCGGAAAAGGGACGCAATCGAAACTGCTGGTCGAAAAGTACAAAATCCCCCAAATCTCCACGGGTGACCTCCTCCGAGCGGCCGTCACGGCGGGGACCGAGCTTGGCAAACGGGCCAAGGCGGCCATGGATCAGGGTCAGCTCGTAAGCGATGAGATCGTCCTTGGCATGATCCAGGACAGGTTGAGTCAACCCGACGCAAAAAACGGCTTTATCCTCGACGGTTTTCCGCGCAACAACCCGCAAGCACAAGCCCTTGACTCACTGCTCGCCCGCCTGGGCCAGCCCCTGCAGCTCGCGCTCCTCGTCGACGTCAATACCGAGGTCCTTTTAAAGCGCCTGACGGGACGGCGCACCTGTGCCAAATGCGGCCAGATGTATAACATCTATTTTCAGCCGCCCAAGGTGCCGGGGCGTTGCGACAAGTGCGGCGGGGAGCTACAGCAGCGATCCGACGACAACGAAGAGACGATCCGCAAGCGCCTCGAGATCTACGAGCAGCAGACCGCCCCGCTCATCACCTATTACAAAAGCCAGAATAAGCTGCGCCGCGTCGTCGGTGAGGGCGATGTCCAGGAGATATTCCGCACGGTGGTGACGATCATCGAGGGCCATATCCATCCCCTGGCCACACTGCGACCGGCCATGACGGCACCGGCGCCCACCAAGCCGAAGGGGCCATCTGTGAAGCCGCAGGCGGCAAGCCCGGCGCGTAACGAGGCCGTTTCGCAAAATGCGGCCCCGGTCAAGAAGGCCGCCCCGAAGAAGAAGGCGGCCGTTAAGAAGGCCGCCCCGAAAATAGCGGTCGTCAAGAAGGCGGCGCCCAAGAAAGCGGCGGCGGTCAAGAAGGCCGCCCCGAAGAAGAAGGCGGCTGCGAAAAAGGCAGTCGTCAAAAAGGCCGCCCCGAAGAAGAAGGCAGTAGTCAAGAAGGCCGCCCCGAAGAAGAAGGCGGCTGCGAAAAAGGCAGTCGTCAAAAAGGCCGCGCCCAAGAAGGCGGCCGCGAAGAAGAAGCCTGCCGTCAAAGGTCGTCGCTAGAAATCCCCGGCAAACGGACTCCAGGAGTCCGTTTGCCGTTCAGGCGGCCAGACCCCTTCCCGGAACACCCAAAGCGCGCTAGTCTGGCACCATGTCATTGGATAATAGTCGTGCCCCGTTCCCGGCGACCCGCATGCGGCGTATGCGTCGGCAAAGGTTTTCTCGCGACCTCGTGCGCGAGCACTCATTAACGGCATCCCATCTGATTATGCCCGCGTTTGTTCTTGAGGGCCGGGATCGGAGTGAAGACATTGCGGCGTTACCGGGCATCCAGCGACTGTCCGTCGACCGCCTAGTGGATGCGGCACAGACATGGGCCGCGGACGGCATTGCGGCGGTTGCCTTGTTTCCGGTCGTGCCCCGGGAGAAAAAATCCGCCCAGGCCGAGGAGGCCTTCAATGCAGAGGGGCTTGCGCAAACGGCGGTGCGCGCCCTGAAGGCCGCAGTCCCCGGTCTTGGGGTCATGACGGATGTCGCCCTCGATCCGTTCACCATCCATGGGCAGGACGGCGTTATCGACGAATCCGGCTACGTCATGAACGACGAGACCACGGAGATCCTGGTCCGCCAGGCGCTGAGCCATGCCCACGCGGGGGCCGACATCGTGGCGCCCTCCGATATGATGGATGGCAGGGTGGGGGCCATTCGCCAGGCCCTCGAGGCCGAGGGCTTCCGTCATACCCAGATTCTGGCCTATGCGGCCAAATATGCCTCGGCCTTTTATGGGCCCTTCCGGGACGCCGTGGGGTCAGGCGAGGCGCTCGGCCAAGCGGACAAATCGACCTATCAGATGGACCCGGCCAATAGCAACGAGGCGCTTCACGAGGTGGCGATGGATCTCAAGGAAGGGGCGGACATGGTGATGGTGAAGCCCGGCCTCCCCTACCTCGACGTCATACACCGCATCAAGGAGACATTCCAGGTGCCGACCCTGGCCTACCATGTCAGCGGGGAATACGCCATGCTGAAGGCCGCCGTGGCAAACGGCTGGCTCGATGAGCGCAAGGTCGTCTGGGAGTCCCTGATCGCCTTGCGCCGGGCGGGAGCGGACGGCATAGTGACCTATTACGCGGCCACCGTCGCCCGTTGGCTGCGCGAACGCACCCAACCCTAGAGGGGGCGCGAGTCCGTGGCGCCGAGGATCTCGGTCTCGATCTGCTCCAGGCTCGTATGGCGCACGTCCTTGCCCTTCACGAGATAAATGACGTACTCGCAAATGTTGCGGGCGTGATCACCGATACGCTCGAGCGCGCGCATTGCCCATATCACATTCAGGACACGCGAAATCGTCCGCGGATCCTCCATCATGAAGGTGATCATCTGGCGCATGAGGCCGTCATATTCCTTGTCTACCTGACGGTCTTCGCGCGCGACGCGTACCGCCGCACTCATGTCGAGGCGCGCGAACGCATCCAAGGCGTCATGCACCATCTGCCGAACATGGTTCCCTAACGACTGGACCTCCACATATCCGTCCTTGGGGCGCTCCTCGGCCGCCAGGCGCACCGCCATGCGCCCGATCTTCTCCGCCTCGTCTCCGATCCGCTCCAGGTCGGTGATCGTCTTGACCACCGCCATCACCAGACGCAGATCGCTTGCGGTCGGCTGACGCCGGGCAATGATCTGGTTGCACTCCTCGTCGATGGTCACGTCCATATTGTTGACCTTGTAGTCGTTCTTTATGACCTCGTCACCAAGGACGGAGTCGCCCTTCACCAAGGCTGCCATGGCGTCGATGATCTGCTGCTCGACAAGGCCGCCCATGTGGAGCACGCGTGTGCGGATTTCCTCGAGCTCGGTGTTGTAGCGGCGCGAGATGTGCGGATTGATATGAGGCTCCATGGTCACTCCTGGCTTGATCAGCCGTAACGCCCGGTAATGTAGTCCTCTGTCTGCTTGGACGTCGGGTTGGTGAAAATGGCATTCGTGTCGTTGAACTCGACGATCCGACCCAGGTACATAAAGGCAGTATAGTCGGAAACGCGTGCCGCTTGCTGCATATTATGGGTTACGATCACGATCGTATAATTCTGTTTCAGTTCGTAGATAAGTTCCTCGATCTTCAGGGTCGATATCGGGTCAAGGGCCGACGCCGGCTCGTCTAGCAACAGGACCTCGGGCTTTAGGGCCACGGCGCGCGCCATGCACAGGCGCTGCTGCTGCCCCCCCGACAGGCTCATGCCGCTTTGCGCAAGCTTGGCGCTCACCTCGTCCCACAGGGCTACTTGACGCAAGGCCTCCTCGACGCGGTCATCCAGCTCGGCCTTCGAGAGGCGCTCATAGAGCCGGATACCGAACGCCACATTCTCATAGATGGACATGGGAAAAGGCGTCGGTTTCTGAAACACCATCCCGATGCGTGAACGCAGGCGGTAGAGGTCCTCGCCGGGCAGCAATACATTGCGGTCATCGAGCCAGATCTCGCCTGTGGCCCTCTGGTCAGGATAGAGCTCATACATGCGGTTGAAGGTGCGCAACAAGGTCGACTTGCCGCAACCGGACGGCCCGATGAATGCCGTCACCATATTCGTGGCGACGGCGAGATTGATATCGTGAAGGGCGGCCTCCTTCCCGTAATAAAAGTGCAAGTTCCGGATCGTGATCTTGGTGGCGTTCTGCGCGGGTTCCATCGGTAGGGATCCTGCCCGTTCTTCAGCGTTTGGATGCGACTCCCAGGGCGGGGCGCTGGCCCCATTATGCCACAGCTCTCCCAGGAGACGGCACGGTGGCGCAGCGACGCCACCGGCGAGCGCCGCGCCAAGACGCGGCGACACCAGGGCACGCGGGCCGCCATCGCCCGCGGGCCCTGGACCTGGGCGATGGCGGCTAGAAGTCGTACTCAAGCATCAGCCGGTTGTAGACAAAACGGTGGACGACCGGCAGGTTATGCGCAATACCGATGCGATCGCGGATCGAGAGCCCTTTCAAGGGGCCGCCCAGGAAGTAGGTCAGATCCAGATCCGCCTCGTTGGTGCGCGCCGAGGCGTAACCACTATAGAGGGTATTGAAGTAATCCGCGAAGCTTGCGATCAGGCGCACCTTGTGTTGGAACAGGAAGGCCGTGGCCGAGACCTTGACGGCGTGACCGGTCGTCTTGCGGTCGATCATGCCCTGGATCATGGAGGTCGTATACAAGGGGTCGGTGGCGTAGCCGGTCGTATACGGCGAGACGACGTCACCGTTTCCGAAGGCCCCGGCATGGGCCGGCAGATCGTCGTAACCGAGAGTGATCTGGTCTCCGGCACGCTTGACCCCGACCACCGCGCCGTACACTGTGGCATTGACCGCGCCCAAATATTGCGGTCCAGAGCCCGTCTCGCGCACCACCTGCGCGCCCACGAAGGGCTTCAGTCCAACCGCGCCGGGCAGCACATAAGAACCTTGGGCATAGGCCATCTTGGCGAGGTCATAGAATTGATAACCCCACACCGCGGCCTTCAGACCATGGGCGTCGTAATCGGCACCAACGGCGGCCGCCCCGGTTTCCCGACGGCCGGCAAGACCGCCGGTCCCGCCGATATTGAAGGTGCTCGTCGAGTTGTAGAGGTCCGTGCGCGAAAACTCGTCGGACGTCCGGCTCTTGAAGCGCGTGATGCGCATGGCCGAGATCGTAAGCCCCGTCATCGGCGTCACGGCCGCCAGCAACGCCTGGTAGGTAGCCGGGATCATGCGCGAGTCGGAGGCGTTGATCCAGGGATTGGCGATGGATTGGTCGCCGGCGCGTACTAGGACCCGACGATTGTCATATTGGACAAAGGCCTGGCCTAAGGTATTGATCCCGTCGTAACCCGCGAGCGTGCCATCCACAAGGGCCGGGTTGGGGTTATTCAGACCGAGATTGTGCGCGGTATAGAAGCTCAGTCCCGCCGAGAAGCCATAGACCGACCCGCTCAAGACATTGAGCGCGCCGCCCACGGAGAAGGCCTGCTGGCCGGCCACCGGTCCGCTATAGTGACGCGTGAAGTCGTAGGCGCGGATGTCACCGTTGACCTTCATGCCCCCGAAAAATCCCTGGCCGGCATGGGCATCGCCGGCACCGACGCAGACCAACACGGCAGCCGCAAGGGCCGCCCGAGAAATGTGCTTCATACTCCTCCCTCGTTTCAGTGAAAGGCCCGGTCGATCCGCCACCGGATCGACCGGGCCGTCCCGGCATCGTAGGGGGACTATATGACAATTTCCTTACCGCTGTCTCCGCATTGACATAAACTCCGGAGCCGGCCGGTCTGCCCCAGGATAGCGACCGCGATCAGGGCGCCCCCGAACGACGAGCGCACCCCGGCGCGGATGCGTGCCAGGCATTCCTCCTTGCAGCCCCGGTACTCGGGGGTGCCGGTCACGGCCGCCGTGCGCGGGCGATCCCGGTCAACCGGGATGTCGGTGATAACGCGCCCGGGCGTCGCGCCCATGACCAGGATGCGATCACCCACCTTTTTCATATTTTGGCCCTCGGGCATCGGCAGGACAGAGGCGCCCGGGTGGTGGCCCTTCTTCATAGCACACTCGCCGTTGGCGTCCTTTTCGAACTTGCCCCCCAGCGATCCGGCTTCCGCACCATGGAAAAGCTGGCCTAGGCATAGGCCAGAATGGTCTTCTGGTTCACTATGCCGTCATGGGTGATCGTGATCCCCTTGACATACCGTTCCGGGTTGCGTGGCCGGGCAGAACGGCCTTGCGGAGTCGGTTCATGCCCATGACGATCGCGCCGCGGCGCTCGACGCCGACCTTCCCAAGCAACAGCACGCGCAGCTGGGGGTTGGCCTCCTTAGCCTTGACGGCGGCCACAGGTCCTACCGTCCCACCCCCCATGACCAGTACGCTGATCGTGAACTTGGATACGTTCATGACGCGCCTCTGCCATGGGTGCCGGTCCGTTCGATACGCAGCCGATAACGCCACTGATCTCCCCGGCAATAGAGGTGCTCATAGTCGAGCGGCCGGCCGTCACGCGCGAAGGTGAGGCGATCCATGCGCAGGATCGGGGACCCCGGGGGAATCTCCAGGGCGTGGGCGGCATCGACATCGGCCGCGGCAGCGCCGATGTCGAGCTCGGCGTGCCCCAGGGGGCATTGCAGGTCGCTTTCGAGGATGGCGAAGATATCGCGCGTCTCGAGATCATGGGCGAGCAGGGCCTGGGCGGTGGCCTCACGAAAATACGAGACATCGAGCGACACCGGGGCGCCGTTCACGTAACGCACCCGGCGGATCTCACCCACGCGCCCGGGCGGGGCGATCTGGAGGCGCGCGCGCAAGGTGTCGTCGGGGGCAAAAAAGCGTGACCCAAGGAGGCGTGACGAGGTGATATGACCCGACTCCTGCATGGCCTCGCCTAGGCCCTGAAGCACGGTGAGCGACTGCGAGACCTGGGGGCGCGACACATAGCTGCCCTTGCCCTGGACCTTGAACACCAAGCCCTCCTGACAGAGCTGGCTTACTGCCTGACGGGCCGTTACGCGGCTGACCGAAAAGCGCTTCATGAGTTCGCTTTCCGAGGGCATCCGGTCAAAGAGGGCGTACGAACCGTCGAGGATGCGGGCGCGCAGCGCCTCCTTGATCTGGGTGTAGAGCGGCGCCGGCAGGGACGATGAGGGGAGGGACGCGGTATCGTGCATGATGTGAGCCCTAAGAACCTGTTAAGACAGGCAAGAGCAAGCTCCGTGCCACGCCCTTTATCCTGGGAAAATAGGCGTTTGGCAGACACCGCCCCCGGATGCGCGCCTGATTCCGGTGCACGGCGGCGCGTTTGTGCCTCATACATGGTCGCGCCCAGTTTGCCAAGCCCATTATTTCAAGCGCGGCGCAGGCCCTCCCGGTGCCTCGGAACCGTCGAGCCGTGCCAGGAGGCGCATACCTCCCACCAATCCGTCCACGCGGGAGGCGATATCGGCTTCCGGGGATGACGCGGATAACGGCCAGTGCGCATGCCGGCAGCCGCGGGGAAGCGGCGGGCACGCCTTTAATGCCGCCGGATCCAGTGTCACCAGGAGGTCGCACGCCGAAGGGACCGCGCCGGCCGGGCAAGAACAGGCCTCCACCCAATCGCCGGCCCGCGCCAAGGCGATGTGCGATGCGCGTTCGGCAAGCCCCGGCGCGGATGACGCAAAGGCGAGGCGCGCGCGACGCTTATACATGGCGGCCGATGGGCGGCATGCGCAAGCTCAAGGAAAGTTATAAATGAGGTTCAGGGTCGTGAACGTCGAGGTGGGCTTGAAGCCCGCCGGTGCGCTCGTATAGTGATCGACGATCTCCGAAAGCTTCAATGCGAGCCTTCCGCTGATCGGCGCGGTAAGCCCGGTGCTCGAGGTAAGCAGCGTGCCGGTGCTCGCGCCCAGGACCGCCACGCGTTGGCTGAATAGGCTTTTTTTGCTGAGTTGCCAATGATAGTCGGCTGCCAACCTCAGCACCGGGACATCGTTGCGCGCCCCCGTGAAGTAGGTGTTCTGGCGAAGGCCGGCGCCCGCGTCGATCTTGAAACGCATGGGACCATGACGCAAGAACTGGTGGCCGGCGCCCACCGACTCGACTTCATAGTGACGGTATCCGTCGAACGGATTGCGGACATAACCCAAGGTCACGAGGAGGAAGTTTTCCTTCTCGCCGCTGAAATAATGCGACGCCTTAAGGTCGAGTGCGAGCCGATTGGCGTTCACGATGCCAAGGCTTGCCGCGTAATCGTAGCTCAGCCGTCCCGCATAGCGCCACAGGCCGCGCTCGTAGCGCACATGATCATTGGTGTTCAGGGTCCGTGTATTGCTGGTCCCGGTGGTGGCCGCATAGCCGAGCCCGACCTGGGCGCTCAAGGCATGCTTCGGGACGGGGGCGGCGGCACGGGCATGGCCCGGCGCACAGAGGGCGCACGCCAGCACCATAAAGGCCCGCCGGGGGCTGATCCGGGATACCGGGGATAGACCGGTGCCATACCGAGACCGATGGGCGCCTGGGAGGGCGGCGCGCGGCCAGGCCAAGCGCACGGCTGCCTAATCCCGCACCACAGGGCCGGGTGCGCGCGGCCCATCCTCGTCTTCGCCGCCCACCACGCCCGCGCGCAGCTGGGCGGACAGCAATACCGTGGATTTGACCGGTAGGGGCAGACGACGGACGTATTTCTGGAAAAACAGGTTGTTGGGGATGAGGACCGTGCTGCCATGAGGCTCCTCGACCTCGGTGTACATGAGATTGCTGTCAAGGACTTTGCCCTTGATGCCATCCGGCAGGACCTCTATATGCTGACCGAGCTGATACGGCCGCCAGATCAACATGAAGAACGTGGCAGTGATGTTGCTAAGGATCGTCCAGACCGCGACCATGCCGACCCCCAGGACCGCCAGGAATCCCGTAAAGGTATCGAGCACGCCGCTTACCGGGAAACCGGCGATGCGCAAGGCCACGAGCACGAGCAGGACGTAGAGCAGGACCGTAACGTAGCGCCCGATGGCGTGCAAGGTTCCTGCCGAGAACAGGCTGTTGCGCTGCAGGAGCACGAGCGCCTGGTAGAGGCCACGCTTTAGGTAGCGCAAGACGAAAAGTCCGCCGACCAACACCAGGAACGGTTTCCAGAGGTTGACGAGGACGCGGTGAGACGACGGCACGCTTAGCAGCATCACGCCATTATACCGTGGGCGGCGGGGCCCGCGAGGGGTCGGGAGGGAACTTAAGTCGGCTTGACGGAAACACGCAGGTAAACGTGCTGCCCCGCCCGAGAACGCTCTCGACTGCCAGCCGCGCGTCGTGACGCAACAGGACCTTGGCAACGATCGCCAGACCAAGGCCCGTACCCCCCGAGGCCCGCGAGCGATCGCTGTCGACGCGATAGAAGCGTTGCGTGAGAAACGGGATGTGGCGCTCGGCGATACCCTCGCCGCTGTCGATCACCACAAACCGTCCTTCGCTGGCGTCCGCCCGCCACACGAGGCGTATCGATCCGCCGGCCGGGGTATGGCGAACTGCGTTTTGCACGAGGTTCGTAAAGGCGCTGCGCAATTCGTCGACATTTCCCACAAGATCCGCACCGCAATTCTCGACCTCTATGCGCTGGCCGCGATCCGCGCCGAGCACCGTGGCAATGTCGGCAAGGCCCTTGAGGAGCGCGCCCATGTCGACGACCTCGTCGTGGGCACGCGCAGGCGTGGTCTCGAGCCGTGAAAGCGCCAGCAGATCGTCGACGAGACGGCGCATACGTTCGACCTGTTCGCGCATGAGCGCGATGCCCGAGCGCACCTCGCCGTCCTGGCCCTCGAAGAGGTCCGCGAAGGTCTCGAGAAAACCGTGCAGGACCGTAAGCGGCGTGCGCAGTTCGTGCGAGACATCGGCCACGAAGTGTTGGCGCATGTCCTCGAGCCGCTTGACGTGGGTGATGTCCCGGGCCATGACGAGCCTCTCATTGGCCCCGAACGGGATGATCTGGAGGGTCACCGCCATCGGCTCCACCGGTCCTTTCAGGATCAACGGCTCGCGGTAGTCTCCGGCTGCCAGGTAGGCGCCAAACGCCGGGTCGCGGATCAAATGGACGATGCGCGCGCCCGTATCGCGCTCGATGCGCAGGCCGAGCAGGCGCTCGGCCGGGGGGTTTGCCCATTCTATGACGTCATGCCGGGCGAGGACGACCATGGCATCGGGCATCACGCTCGCGGCCGCCTGCAGGCGATCGAAAAGGCCCGTGAGGCGCTCTTTGTGCCGCTCGCTGTCGCGATCCTGCCTGTGAATCTCGCGTATGACCTCATCCCACAAACCGCCCAGTTCGGGGATGGGGGCCTGTCTCCCGCGCACGAGCCAGCGGTGCAGCCGGGCGAGCTTGCGCAACGACAGGGCGGCCACGAGACCGAGACCGGCGGCCACACCGGCCAACGGGAAACCCGCCATGGCGGCAAGCGCAGCGACGCCCCCCGTAATGGCCAGGGCCATCC
>JAJZZU010000390.1 GCA_021797365.1 Pseudomonadota bacterium
CAGCTTGCGCCAAAGGCTCGCCTCCGCTCACCACAACGGCCTCCAGAAGGCCTTCACGGCGCTTCAGGAAGTCTCGGACCGTGGCCCACGACAAACCGCTCGTGGGTGGTTGCAGATTATGGTTATGGCAGTATCGGCATCGCCAGGGACAGCCGCCACAGAAGATCGTAGCGGCCATATGCCCGGGATAGTCGACACTGTTCCAGGGTGTCATTCCCCCTAAGCGAAGCTCATGGGTATGGGGACGCATTCGGCCTCCTTTGCAGACCCTCGCGTGACCGCATAGAGCACCTCGATCATGTCTGTTGTTGCCCCCACTTTCGGGCGGCCTGTTCGTACATAGCGATGACGCCGAGCGTTTCTTGGCGTTCAATCTGGTAGCGCAAGTTGCAGAGTGCGGAGACGACATCGTGCGCGCCCTCGTCCGCCTCGGTCATCCCATCCAGATCCCACAGGGCAGCGCGGACGTGGGTCATTCGCGCTGTTTTGCAGAGATCCCGCGCCTGTTCGTAACGGGACCACGCCTCAATGGCTTCCTTTGAGCCGCGCCCAAAGGTTGGGCGGGCGTGTCGGTGCGCGCGGCCAGCAAACAGGTGTCCAGGTCGCGGGTTGCGCTTTCTCCTGTCAGCCCACGCAAGGACCAAACTTTGGGATCGCTCGCAACTTGATTTGCTGCAAAGAGGCGGCGCGCGCCATGGTCTTGATGTCGGCCCACACCTCAGCATCGGGCGCGGGCGCGGCCAGGGTATGATCCAGAACGGCCGCCAAGGTACCAAGGGCCGCCTTGACAATCTGATGGCGCGGCATGGGCTCTGCTCCCCTGGGGGTCGGAAAAAGGTCCAGGTATCGCCGCGCTGTATTACAGGCTTCCCGAATCTCTGGGGGTTGTACAGGATTCCGGCATGCGGGAGACGCGGGTATCAGCGCCTCGACGGTCTTCGCCAGGAGTCTCGCAATCCGATCTTCCGTCCGCAAGCGCAACGCGGTAAAGGCAAATGTGACCTCGTCCCTATCGGATGGCTCTGCGGGGGGATTGGCGTCCTGCGCGCTCACTAAGGCCGTCTCGATCGGCAAGCGGTCTTCGGTTGGGGCCTTGCGAGCGGCCTCCGCGGCCGCCCGCAATGCGGGTGACCACAGGCAGGCTTGGCTTTTGGCGATCCAGTCTAGCAGGACGGGGTCCCACAGACGGCCCATGTCGGCGAACTGGTCTGCTGTTTCCGAAGGTTGGGATGGCGCGGTACGCATGGATTGCTCCTTTTCTTTGCTGTGTCCGAAACCGCGCCTCAAATCCTGGGCGCGGTTTCGGATGCCTGTTTCTGGATCTTTTTGGCTGGCGCGGTCATCTCGCGAGCCGGCTTGTGATGGCCGGACGGCTTTTCGTCGCCCCGCTCCCGACGGACCTGCTCGCGATACTCGAGGACCTGCGCCAGGCGCCGACGGTGCTCCCGCAATAATGGCACGGGCCGCCGCCAGAATTTGATCCGGCGACGCCACGTTATAGTGGCCCCGCGCGTCGCGGACCATCAATGTGTTCTCTGGGACGGAACCCCGTACCTTTCGTCGCGGTATGGCTAGGTCGTCTCCTTCTGTTGAGCGGCTCGGCAGACCAATAGTCTTGGTTTGCATGGTTGTGCCTCCAGGCAGGGGGCACTCCCTTTTGGGGAGATTGCCCCAAAAGGGAAATGTGGTTATTGGGTTTAGCGGTTGGGTCCGGATTGCCGGCAAGCAGTGTTGGCGCACACGTAGCGCTTCAATGCGAGATAACTCGCAATGAACCGGGGACGATACTCCGGCAAAGATGCGTGATGAGGTTTCGGCTGATGCTTGTCGAGAACCGCCCGGCGGTACGTGCGCAGCGTGTTGCGCGCAAACGCGATAGCCGCTTCTTTCCCGTCGCGATTCTCATAAAACGCGATTCGGGATTGCTCTGGCTCATAGCGTGCTGTCTGCTCATTCATTGTTTGAGCGGGGATTGACATAAGGTCCATCAATTTCTCCTTGCGTTCTCACGTGTGGGGTAAAAATGCGAGAGTTGCGCCATGGCTACTCTTTCCAAACCTAATCGGTTTTGGTCCAAGCGATCTCTTCTTCCAAACAGCGCCTGACATCGGCCAATGCCCGTATCATGGCTGTGTTGCCGATATCGACCGCACGCTTGTCCATATCATCCAAATAGGCTAAGGCCTCGGCCCGTTTGCATTCTGCGTCGGTTCGACCGAAGGCAACATGGGTGACTTCGCCGTTTTCGTCCGTGGTGGTCAGAACGACCGGCCCCGCTAGTTCGTCATAGGGCACCTGACGTAAGGCCTTCTCGACCGCGAGCATGGCCAAAGTGTTGCCAGTGGCTTTGACCGAAACGGTGAGCATGTCCCGGTTATGTCCGACGATGATTTCCGTCAGTGTCGGGTTCTTGCCTGGCAAGGCCTGGAGTTTCGCCAGGACCTTTTTGGCCGACGCCGCGCCTTTTATGAAAACCAGCGTCGTGGTGAGTTCATACTGCATAGGATTCTCCTTGGAAGGGTCCGTCCCTTGGGCGAACCTGATGGGATTGAGCCCGCAGAATTGCGCGCGAAACCGATCGACCGCTTCGCTAAAACGCGTGCCAGCGGTTCGTTCGTTTCTTGTGCCGGGGAAAAACCGGGACGTGCAACGCGCCTGACTTTAGAATGGTTCAGGCGGGGCCTTGATGCTTGCCCACCTGCATGGATTTCGCTTGCGCGATGCGATACATGAGTGCTGTTCTTGTACGCGCTCAGCTGGCGCGAGGGTTTCCCCTGAAGTCTCATCGATCCTAGTACGGAGCTCGGCGGGCGTCAAGCCGCCTTGCGTGGTTTCTTCCGACCTTTCCGGGCGCCTCTCTGGTAACGAAATGCGTCGGGAAAAGTGGCCCGGGGAATTCCCCGGGCCGACACTGTTGCTTTACGCCAAATGCACACGTT
>JAJZZU010000391.1 GCA_021797365.1 Pseudomonadota bacterium
CTTTCGGGTCGGTATCGACGGGCTGGCGCAACGCTGTCGGGCGGTCCTGCAAGAGGATCCCTTCCAGGGGACGGTGTTCGTGTTCCGCAGCCGCTCGCATACGGCCATCAAACTCCTTATTTACGATAAATGGTACGCACCGAGTAATGTGGAGTGGCCAGTCGGTCGCGCTTAAGCAGCCGAAGAATTATCCGACCCAACTCCACATTACTACTCGTCACTTACAGCGATTCGAGCCATTCAAGAACTGAAGTGTTTTTGTGCCACTGAGTCGGGCGTCCCAGAGGACTGTGGGGCGCGGCCGCTTTGGCGAGGGCCTGTCGCTTCATGTCCAGATCGATCGTCGCATAACGGTTTGTCGTGTCACTGCTGGCATGCCCTAACCACTTGCTGATGTCGGCAAGCCCTACACCCGACTTGAGCAAATAGATCGCGCAGCTGTGTCGTGCTGAATGCGGGTGAAGACGTTTGACGCCCAACGATGGGCAGTTGACCGCCGCACGTCGGCAATATTTACCGAAAACATAGCGAATCCCGAACCGCGTGAGGCGCTCGCCGCGATGATTACAGAACACTGGCGCAGCCGAGTGCAAGTTCAGTTCGTTCTTGGTGACAAACTCCTTTATGACTTGCGCCGTCTGCGGCCATAGAGGGCAGATGCGCGTCTTGCGCCCCTTGCCCACGATTTTTGTCAGATTGGAGAGACAGTGTTATGTGAGCGATACAAGCCTATTGTCCTCCCTCCCCAAAAACGGAAGTCGCGGTTTTTTAGGGCGCCACTGTCATCGCGGCTTTTCTTGCGAGGCAGACTTCATCCGATGCCGCGCATCTCGGCCACGGCCTCAGCGATCACCCGCTCGTCCACGCCGCGGCGCTTGAGGCTATCGACGAACCCGGATAGTGGCGTCTCGTCGAGCCGCTCGAGGTCGTGGCGTAGTCCCTCACCGATATAGTGGCGCATGAGCGGCTGGTAGCCACCAAAGCCCAGTAGCGGTGCGATGCGCTTCAAGTCCTCGACCACGTCCTCGGGTACGCGTAGCGAGACCATGACCAATGTCCGATCCTTGCGCAACCGCTTTTTGGGATCAACCGTCTTCATAGAGTCTCCGTTCCGCCACGGTAGCGGGTCTCGCCGAGATCAGGCGAAAGATCTCGTCTGTGTGCTCAATGTGCACAACGAATAGCAATCGTCCCTCGCGCGTCATTCCGATCAGCGCATCGCGCGTTCATTTTCACCGCTTGCCTCCACCACCCGCACGAACGGGTCAAAGAACGCCTCGCGCGCGATCTCGAAAGACACCCCGTGCTTGCGCAGATTGGCGGCGGCTTTCTCCGCATCCCACTCGAAGCGGACGCCGTACAGAGTCGTTTCAACCTTCACAAGGAGGGAGTCTAGGTAGACATATATCTATTGTCAATACGCTGCTTATTCCAGCATGCTCATCGGGACAATCCACTGCATGATCGCCTTTTGTGACGTGATCTCGCGATCTTTTGGCAAACGGAACGTTTTAAGGCGGTTATTCGCGACTTGCATCCTTCTTGAACCTGTCACGATCCCCCGTATGAGTATCCAACATCAGTCATACCTCAGCGTCATCCAAGCCGCCTTCCCAGGAAAAGTGTTTCTTTCCGTCGACGACGCGGCACGCGCTTTATCACGCGCGGTCGGAGCCATAAGAAACGACATTAGCGACGGCTCCTTCCCGATAAAAACCGTCAAAATTGGAGCCCGGCGCCTCATCCCCATTCTGGAGCTGGCCCTCTATATGGACCAGTTGGTGGAGGGCAAACCTCACCCCGGCCGCCCCCGTACTGCTTCCAAGGGCAAGGGGGTGCTCGATGTCTAAGGCTGGACAGAAGAAAGCGGCTCACCTCCGAACCCTCCGGGACGACACCCAGGGGTTTATAAAAAAGTGCGGCAGCATCGAGCGTGCTGCGGACGTAATTCTGTCATCCCCGGGCCGTTCACAGCACGCGGCGGACATCAGGGAAACGACTCTGCAGGGGATCGCGATGCCCGACGAGGACGCCATGCAATACCTCGTAGATGACAAACTCATGGACGTCGAGCCGACGGACAATTATAGCGACCCAGTGCATAAGTACATCTTGTGGGAGGAAGCGATCGCCGCGCCGGAACTGCCCCGCATAAGCGGCAAATTTGGGCGCATTTTTGAACTGGCTGCGATGGGAAAATCGGCCCAGGAAATTGCGGATGATATGCATCTTACGAGACGGCAAATAAACAACATCCTCAGAGACAATCATGGGACGTTGCAAGGGAAGATCGAAGCTGCAGCGAGGCAGTTGGAGCTGCCGCTATGACGGGTTTCCTAAACCCTGATGTGATCGGGGCGTTGGAAAGTGCTGGCATTCGATACCGCAAGTCGGCGCGTGGGTGCGAATTCGCGCAATCTGGCGCGATGGTGACGAGCCGAACATCGCCATTAGATTAACAGTGGCGGATGGTACGACCATGCCACCAAGGAGAAGGGGGCTTGGCCGGAAATCGCGGCCAAGCTTGGGATCTATTGTCCACAACCCAAGAACAAGCCTTGGACGCAAGAAGATAAGAAAGCGTGGGCGGCCAAGAAAGCGGCGCAAAAGAGCTAAAGAGACTAAACCGTGAGTATGGTAACAGCGGTTTTTGCGGACATGGGGGCGGTCGTGTTCTATGGGCTGGGCGTGGTATTCTTGGCGGCGTGGGGTTCCAAAAAGCGCCATAGGAAGAGGGCGCGAACAGCAGGCGGCTCCCACCATCCGTGAGCGGCGCGGCGGCGAAGCGACTACCGCCCACGCCGTTGCTTTAACCGTTCATCTCATTGAGTTTACTATGAAAGAGTGATGACTAAAGGCAATACACCCCCGACCCCGTAAACGCGGCAAGAGAGTAAGACCATGTCGAACGGGTGATGCGGCGCGCGGTGCGCATA
>JAJZZU010000028.1 GCA_021797365.1 Pseudomonadota bacterium
TCCTGCCGACCATGAGGCCGGCAATGAACACCGCGAACAGCCCATACATGAGGAAATTGAGCACCCCGACACCCTTGCCGCCGAATACGCAGTTCAACATCATCTGCACGAGCGAGACCATGCCGCCCAGAGGGGTGTAGCTGTCGAGCATGGAGTTCACGGTCCCGGTCGTAAACGCGGTACTGACGGTGTCGAAGATCGCGCTTTGGGTGATGCCAAAGCGTACTTCCTTGCCGACCATGTTACCGCCCATCTGGCCACCACCGGCGTGTTGCATGAGGCCGGCGTGGGCCAGAAGAGGCGTGCCGCGCTGCTCGGCGATCACGGCAACAAATACCGCCACCACCAACATGGACGCCATGACGCTGTACATGACGCGCGCGAGCTTCGGGTTGCCGACCATGCGTCCGAAGGTGATGACGAGCGCCATCGGCGTCACCATCATGAGCAGGGTCTCGATGATATTCGACAGGGGCGTCGGATTCTCGAAGGGGTGCGCCGAATTGGCGTTGAAGAACCCGCCGCCGTTGGTGCCGAGGTGCTTTATGACCTCGAGATCGGCCACAGGCCCCATCGGGATGTGCTGCGTGCCCCCCTGGATGAGGTGCGCCGTGACCATACCGGTAAGCGTCTCCGGTGACCCCGTCCATACCAGGATCGGGGTGATGAAAAGGCAAGGCAGAAGGAAGACGCGCGTCAGCACGCGCACGAAATCACGGTAGAAGTTGCCGAGGTTGCGACCCTTGTCGCGGGCCGGCCCGAGCGCCCGGAAGAATGCGATGGCCACCACGAAGCCCGTGGCCGCCGAGGTAAACATCGGGAAAGTGATGGCCGCCATCTGGCTGAAGAGCGACAGCGTCGACTCCCCGCCATAGTTCTGCCAGTTGGTGTTGGTGATGAAACTGGCCGCGGTATTGAAGGCCAGAAACGGATCGACGTCCGGAAAATGCAGGGGGTTCCACGGCAAGTGCCCCTGCCACGACAAGATCCCGTAGATGAGAAGCCCCATCAGGAGGTTGGTGAGCAGCATGTTGGCCGCGTAGCCCTTCCAATCCATCGGCTGACTCACGGTGTCTCGGCCTATGAGGCGATAGATCAGACGATCGACCGGGTCCAGTACCGGGTCGAGCAGGGTCTTTTGGTCCTGAAAGACGCGCGCCAGATAGTGACCGAAGGGCACGCTGATAGCGCCTGCCACCAGGAGTTCGAGGACGATCTGCCAGAAGGCCGTGGGGCTCATCCCTCAGAACCGTTCCGGATACAGGATCGCATACACCAGATAGGCCGCCACCGCGACGATGAGCGCAAGCAGCACATCCATCATCGGTTGCCCCCTTCACGGGCCCGGATGACGGATTCGGAAAACCGCACAAGACCCCAAAGGAGCCCATAGGCGGCCACGAACAATCCCCCCATGATCCAAAACAACGTCGCACCCCTCTCGTTCCCATCCCGAAAACCTGACACGGCCCACGCTCGGGATCAGTGGGACAATGGGCCCGCATGCCCTTGAGGGACGGTGTTCGGGGCCCGATAAGCGGCAAAATCTACCACGAACCGGCGAACGGTCCTAGAGGCTGACCCTCCAACTCGCGGGACTTCGCCATTCATGACACCAAGTCCCTGAACGTCGAGCCATCGTCCGCACGCGATAGCATAGGCATCGCCGACCACAGGGCCGGTAGCGCGCACGATCGTGGCGACCTCCACAAAAACGCTCGGAAACAGTGATCCCCGATGGTCGTGCATCAATATTGCTGGCAATGTGCTCCGCATCCTCGCCGATGGTCTACGCCCCCACACGCACACCCATTGACGGACGGCACGGCGGACCAGCGCAGACGCCGCGCCTTCGCGGACCCTCAGAAACCATAGTGCACGCCAATCTTCGGCCGCTGGATGATGACGTGGCAATGCTCGACATGGGTGGCGAGGTCCGCGTCTCCCCGTGATCTCATCTAAGGCGTTGGTATGGTAGAAAAAGCTCGCAGCTGGCCGCGCGCGATCGTGTTCAGGATGGCCTGTAAACGATCGTCTTGGGTCGGCGTCGGTGAACGTCCGGCCATTGGCGGTGATGAGCTCATTGGCGGCATTGTAGTAGCCGGTGAATGGGCGCCGGCTATTGTGCACCGCCAGGAGATTATTGGCGGCATCGTAGGTATAGCGGGTCCGGCCGAAGAGATGGCCAACTGCTTCAGGGGAGAACGCGCTCGTCGCTACGCCCCGCCTCCTTACAAACCTTCGCTATATCCCGCATAGTGTGCACCCATAAACGAATGCCCGGTGCAATTTTTCGTGCACCGTAACGGCCCTGTAGCCATTGCCATGCAAGGGCACTCCGAGCGACGAGACTGCCATTGGCAGCCGCTTGCTCGTAGTAAGCCAGGGCGCCTTGCGGGAAGTATTGGGCGGTCAATGTTCCGGAGGGCGTGAAGGCCGCACAGATCGTGATCCCGCACCAGAGGGTGTCGGTGGTGACCGGGGCGGCCTGTCCGGCTTGCGTGATGGTGGCCACCCGTTCGTCGAGACCATTGTAGGCGAAGGTTGTGATCGTCCCGGTGCCGTCGCGGACCGCTACCAGCCGATAGGCTGCGTCCCAGGTGTAGGTGCGGGCGCCATCGTTTGTGAGCTCGCCATCTTAGTCTTCTAACCTTTCATCCTTGGGATTGTAGCGGGCAATCCTAAACCCTTCCCTAATGGCATGTAGAAACATCCGCCATCCCTTTATCCTGTTCTTCCACCCAAAGCCACCGGACATAAAAAGGCGCGCCAGATCCCGTTTAGCGAAAACGTTTCCTTCTATGGCAGCGCGCTCCAGATACTCTTTGCCCTTTTCTAGATCTTTGTCTACGCCCAGTCCATTGATCTGCATTCTGGCTGCCATACGGAGACACCTAACATGCTCAAGGGCCGCCCCCCGCTGGAAGCATACATAGGCCATGTCGTAACGATGCTGTTGAAGATAAAAATCCCCACACTTGTAAGCAGCTTCCCTGTCCGCTCTGCCGCACCCCTTGCTTTCCTCACAAGCTCGGCCGTACCAATACTCGGCCTGACGCAGGTCTACGGATGTACCCAGCCCTTTCCAATAGGTCCATCCTAACGCCACCATCGCCCGCAAAGAATGTTTCTCCGCCAGAACCTGAAGCTCTTCGCGGACTTCCACACCATTCGTCTTTTGCCGAAGAAGAAGCTCGTGGACTTCATTATATTCTGCGCTTTCCCGCTGCCAACCCTTTAGCTTTTCGAGCTGGTCTCCGCAATCCTTATTTCCGCGGGCCGCTCCTTGGGCGAACATCGCGGAAGCTCCCTCATAGTCCTTCTTTTCGAGATAAAGTCCACCGATATAGAACATGGCTTTTGCCGATCCGTTATCCAGTGCTCGACGGTAGCATGCTTCGGCTTGGTGGAGATCCTTCGGCACGGACCGTCCTGCCTGATAGATGACCCCCAGGTTGATCATTGCTTCCACGGAACCACGGTCTGCTAGATATCCCAAAGCAGAGATGCCAGCCTCCTGATCTCGCTCCAAGATCTCCAACACCTCTTTCATTTGCGAATATGGATCCGTTGCCGCTCCATATAAGCCATGACTTTCGCCATAGTTTTTGTCGGTCTTAGGATTCCCACCCTTTGTTGCAGATTTTTCCTCGTCCTCAACCATGGGATATCTCGCGTGTTTTGATATCGGCCAGAGCCTATTTGTGTAGTGGCCTTGATGTTAAGGCGACTTGCGCGGAAGAATATAGATCACAGGCGGCGGCTGTGGCTCGGCCGGCTCGATCTCGGGCCCCGGATTGCGATTGGTTACAACACATGCAAGCCTCGTAACAATACAAACTCCTATCGCACAATTTCGCACCCAAGGAGAAAACTGGATATCCCCTTCCGGATCCCCCCAATTCAGGGGATCATTCCCGACGTAGGGGTAGCGATTGATGGCGAGGTTCAGGCCAACCCAACTCGCCCCGCCCCCCGCCACGGCGCCAGGCGCCATCAGCCCGGCGCGGATCAGCGCCAGTCCGCTCATCATGCCCACCGGATCCCGCGACAACCACCTCCGGAGCCGCGCATCATAGGCCCGATAGAGCGTGAGATTGAGGCCTGTGCTGGCATTATAGACCATTCCGGCATAGCCGAAGGTCGGGGTCGGGGCCCCGTGCCTTGGGCGGTGGCGCCCCTCGACGGGTTGATCGGCTCCCGTGACGATCGCTTGACCGAAGGGGCTGTAATTGTACTGCCGTACTACTGTCCCTTGCGGTGTCAGCGTGGCTGTGACGGAACCTACGGTATTGCGCGTGTAGAGATACTCTTGGCGGCCGTCGATCTCGCCTTGCGGGAAGTATTGGGCGGTCAATGTTCCGGAGGGCGTGAAGGCCGCACAGATCGTGATCCCGCACCAGAGGGTGTCGGTGGTGACCGGGGCGGCCTGTCCGGCTTGCGTGATGGTGGCCACCCGTTCGTCGAGACCATTGTAGGCGAAGGTTGTGATCGTCCCGGTGCCGTCGCGGACCGCTACCAGCCGATAGGCTGCGTCCCAGGTGTAGGTGCGGGCGCCATCGTTTGTGAGCTCGCCATCGGCGTTGTAGGTCAGCGTCCGACCGCTGGCGGCGATAAGCTCATTGGCGGCATTGTAGTAGCCGGTGAATGGGCGCCGGCTGTTGTGCACCGCCAGGAGATTATTGGCGGCATCGTAGGTATAGCGGGTCCGGCCGAAGAGATTGCCGGTGGTGCCCACAAGGCGCTGGTCCGCATCATAGGTAAGACTCGCGACACCCAAGAATGCGCCGACGGGGCCTCCGTAACCGGGACCAGGACCGAGCGACCGGCCCTCGTGTTCTTCCCCCTCTCCCCCGAACAGGGCATCCGTGGGGTGGTCCACCGGGGCAAAGAGACGAAAGCCCGCGGAGTCGCCCTCATTGCGATCACGGGGGCGTGGCGATCGACCACCGCCGGGGATCACCGGACGGGCCTGTATCCGGGTGATCTCATCTAAGGCGTTGGTGCGGTAGGAAAAGCTCACGGGCGGCTGACCGCGCGCGACCGTGTTCAGGATGGCCTGTAAACGATCGTCGTGGGTCGGCGACAAATAGCGGTAACGGATCGCCACCGGACTTCCCGCGAGGCGCTGGCTTGTGACCAGGGCCGTTTGGCCCAGGTAGCCGTAGGTAAAGGCCCCGAGGGCGTTTGTGTCACCGGTGAGACGACCCAAGGCGTCATAGCCGAAGGTTTGCGTTTGCCCATTAATGGACTGATGGATGAGATCATCGTTCGCATCGTAGGCGTACCGGATCGTGGCCTGCGGGAGCGGGGTCTGGACGGTCGTGAGACGCAACGCACCAGGGGCGCCAACGGAGCCATAGGCGTAGTGCGTGGTGCCCGTGCCATCGGTCATCGCAATGAGGTGTGGAAAGCTCGCCCCATAGGTGAAGATGACGCCTGGCGTGGGAACCTGCGCATGGAGGTACTGGAGGCTTGCGAGCTTGCCCCCCAGGGTATAACCGTAGGCCGTAGTCTGCCCCAATGGATCCGTGACACCCTGGAGGCGCCCGGCGCCCGTCCCATAGGTCCAGGTGGTGACGTGTTGCAGCGGTCCCGTGCGGCCTATGACCCGCTCCTCGATATCCCGCATCCAGTCCGTGGTATGGCCGTCGGGATCCGTGATCGCGATCACCTTCTCATCGGCGTTGCGCGTCAAGGTCGTGACCGCCCCGGTGGGATTTGTGATCGAGATGAGGCGGCCATCCGCGTCATAGCCATAGCGTGTGATCTGGTTCAGGCGGTTTTTCACGGCCACGACATTCAGATTTTGATAGGTATAGGTACGCGTCGTACCGTCGGGGTAGGTAATGCCGGTCAGCCGGTTCAGGGCATCGTAGGTGTAGCGCACCGTGGTGCCGCCGGCATTGGTATAGGAGGCCACCCGCCCCTCGGAGTCGTAGGTGAATCGGGCCTGCGGTTGGCCATTCGCATTGACGATGGTCGAGAGGTAGCCGGACGCGTCATAGACGTAGCGGGTGGTCTCGCCCAACGGATTGGTCTTGCTCGTCAGCTGGCCGGCGGCATTGTAGGTGTAGGTGGTGGTCTCACCCGCCGCGTTGGTCGTGGTCAAAGGCTCGTGCTGAGCATTGTAGGTCGCACGCGCCACCACGACCGGGCCTTGCGGGGTCTGCTGACTGACCGTGATCGGATCGATGCCATTGGCCGCGTAGGAAATGAAGGTCGTGTGGCCGTCGGGACCCACCCGTTCGATCACATGTCCGGTCGCATTGCGCGCAAGCGTCGTGAGATCGGTCTTTCCGTCACCCAGCTGCACGCCGATCGCCGAGGGCTTGTCGAGCGTCCCGACCCCGCCCACCCAGAACTGGTTGGGGTAGCTGTACCAAAGCCAGTTCTGCAAGGGATGCTTGATGCTTTCCAGCACACGGGACGTGAGCCCGACCTGCGAGTGCAGCCAGTGATAGATCGTGGCCTTGGTAAAGTCGCTCGGGGCTTGGGCATAAACGTCCGGGTTCCAGACGTAGGTGTCCCGGTCGTTCATGTTGGATGTAAAGAGCGCCATGCCGGCCGGCGGATGGGCATCGTAAAACGGGATGCTGCTCACCCCCTGGATGTACTCCATCTTCTCGGTATGCCCAAGGGGATCTGTGACTGTGAGCAGGCGCATATCACCGACGATGGCGCTTTGGAAATGAGTGGTACCGTACGGAGTGGTGAGGCGGGTAATAGTCGTCCCCGTGCCGCTATAGGTGTAGCGCGACGTCATCCCCAGGGGATCGGTCGTACTCGTAAGCCTGCCCTCACCGTCATAGGTGAGGGTCGCCGTGCGCCCGAAGGGGTCGGTGACACTCGTGACCTGCAAAGGATACTGGGGATCGGCATAGCGGAAGGTCGTGACCTGCCCCAGGGGGTCTGTAATCGACGTGAGCCGAAACTGGCTATCGTAATGCAGCGTCACGGTATGCCCGCGAGGTCCTGTGATGCTCGTCAGGAACACCCGGCGCGTATAGCCCGAGACGGCAGCCGCGTTGTCATAGATCTGCACGGTCCCATTGGGCAGGACACGCTTGAAGGCCGCCGGCCCGATCTTGAAGAGCTGGGCACCGGTCAAAGGTTCCGGGGCATAGGTGATGGCGTCAGGCCCCACGATCTGCGCCGTGGTCTCGGTCTCGCCGCCCCCGCCGGGAAAGACCCGGAACACATCGCTATAGGGATCCAGCGGCTCCTCGATATAGGAGCTCCAGTTGGTGGTCCACTGCGGTCCCACGTTACCGAACGTGAAGTTCGCCGGCTGCGTGACATCATCGGCGTTATAGGTGAAGGTCACGGCCACGCGCGGGCCCAAGGGCGGCGTGTACGCCAAGGGCGTGTCGCTGATCGAGAGGCTGACCAGCATGGCCGACACGCTGTAGCGCGCCAAGCCTGTGCACTTACAACTGTGGGACCGTGCCTTACAGTGCTTCCGCGGTTGTCCAGGCGGATGGACCTTCTTGTCGTAGTGGGTCGTGGCGTTCAGATCATTGCCACCCGTGTAGCCCCGGCCCCATATGCGCGCCCCGGCGCGCGCACGGATTGGCACAAAGCCGTGTGCCAAGGCCCTGGGTGGAATAAGCACGGCGGTCGTTTCATGCAATAAGGCGCGCCGCGTAAACCACTGCTCATGATTAAATGCCGGGTCCCGCACCCCATACCGGCCGTCCCGGTAGGCGACCAAAGTCGCGTAGTGATTGACCCGCCAATGCACGACCGCAGGAATCGGAAAGCGCGCCTGCGGGGTCGGTCGCGCCATGACATAAGTCAGCCCGACCGTGCGCGCCAGCTTCTGCATGGCGCTCAAAGACAGACCCTTTTCGGTCACGGGTGTGATGCAAAGCTTCGTGTTTTCCGGGCGTCTCGGATAGAGGTCCGTCAAAACGGCCTTGAGCGCCATGGGCCCGCAGCGAAACGCCGCCTGGGGGATGTGCTGCATATCCCAGAAGGCCTCGCGGACACCGGCCAACAAGGCCGCCGACGGCCCCGTCATACCCCGCCCGCGCACCGACCGCAGCAGTCGCGCCAGGGCCCCTTTATCGGCAAACCGGGCCTCGAGGCGAGCGAGGCTGGCGACCGCGTAATCGGCCTGGGACCGCGCCGCCTGGCCGCGCGCGGACCGCCCCTGCCGCCACGCCTGGGCCAGGTCCACCAGCGCCCGGTCATAGTACCCGCGGGTCTCCGCGATCAAACCCTCATTCAATTTGATGGCCGCCGTCCAGGGGGAATGCGGGTAGCGCCGCAGATAGGCCTGAAGCCCTGCCACATGTCCGAGATCTTTTTGGGCGCTATAACGACGAACCGCTCGGATCAACGCCTCATCCTGGCTACGCGCGGTGGGTCTGGTCGGTACCAGCGGTTCGGCAAAACCCGGCATGTCATAGAGCTTTTGCGCGAGAACGGCGGCCGATGGCTCCGCCGCGACTACCGGTCGCATGGCACCGGACAAAGGCAAGACCGCGGCCACGACCCACAGCGATCCCGAGCGTAATAAGCGTGTCCTGATCCGCTGTCTCATGATTTACCCTCTTATATAGACCGGCTTATCCGGATGTTTTTATTAAAATGTCGGCTCTTGCGAGCACTACGATCCCCGTTCCTGCGAATCCCGTTCACGAGCCAAGCCGCTAATGCGTGTCCGGGACACATCGTCCACCGGATAAAATATTCTGTACATCGGGATTTCCATATCTACGAAATACCGGGTGGAAAAGCGCGGCATTGACGGCCCGTGGAACCGCTTCCACACTCGTCTTCCTATATAAGACGCGGTGGACGGATCGTCTGGCGCCTGCGTGTTCGCAGGGGGACGCCGATCCCTTGAGGAGGACAACATGATGGTCGGGCGAAGGATAATCACCTCTGTGCGCAACGTGGTTCGCCACCTCTGGATCCCCACCCAGCAGGTGAGCGTCCTGGTCGCCGCTGCGGACGGATTGTGGACGCTGAGCATTCTGCGATGGGGGTCGTGCCGCCCCTGGTCTCTTCCGCGGATTGAATGGGTGAAGCCGCAGACAGGGCGCGACCCGCAAAAGCTTCTGCGCGAGGCCGGTTGTTCTCGCCCGGATTATGTCGTCCCGTGGCGCCAGATCGTGCGCCACCTGGCCTACCCCACGGTTGCAGGGCGGGATGACCTCGGGGAATTACTCCGTCTTGACGGATCGCGGCACACGCCGTTTGCCGCGGGGCGTCTGGCCTTCGCCTACCGCACGCAAGGCCTTGGGATGCCCGAGGGACGGATGGGGGTCTCCGTCAGTTATTGCCTGCATGAGGATCTCGCGGCGCTGGCAGATACATTAGGCGCCTGCGGGCCGTGCCAGGGCTTTTTGCCCCGTTTCGCCACCTGTGACGGGATCGGCCTGCTGCAAAACCGTTGGTGGGGACCCTGGACACAATGCTCAGGATTGTTCGTCATAGCCACCGCAAAATCGCCGGGCGCGGCTGCCTATCGGTTTCTGATGGAGACGGCGCTCGCGCCGCTTGCTGTGGCCCTGCTGATCGTACCCGCTATCCTCCTGTGGCAAGGACGCGTGGTCGAACAGCGTCATGAGTTGACCGCCACGGCCGCCCACTTGGCGCAGCCGCTGCAGGACCTGAGGGCGCGCCTGCACGCCGCCCGCCATCTCCAGCGGGAATTGGCGGCCCTGCGGGCCTATCTCCGGCACGCTTATGTCCCGGAAACCCTGCTACCGCGACTGACGCAAGCCCTGCCGCGCTGGGCAACCTTGGCGGCGTTGCGATACAACGCGACATCGCACCGTCTTTCAGTGCAAGTGCGAAGCGGCACGCCGAGTGCCCTGGTGGGCGCTCTCCGCCACATGCGCGGGAGCACGCATTGGCGCGTGGTCGGCATGGCGCAGCCCCTGCGCGTCGGACGATACCTCGTGACCATTGAGGGGCGATGGTCTCCGAAAGGCCGGTAATGACACCCGACTTTTGGCGATCGCGCGACCATAGAAACGTGGCGCTCTGGGCCATCAGTCTCGTCGCGGCTACGGTCTCTGGCGCCGCGCTTCTGACAAGCCGCATAGCCCATGATGACCGCCAGCTGGAAGGCCTTGCCCAGGGGATTGCCGATCGTCGGGATGTCCTCGCGCAGCGGCCGGCCATTGATCAACGCCTTGCGCGACTGCAGGCGGCCATGGCAAGGGCGCGGACCTTCGGCGTCACGGCAACGAGCACGCCGCTTGCCGTATCCGCCATGCAGACTCGACTGACAACCCTTATCACCAACGTGGGGGGCACGATCGCGGCGATCCAGACGACGACCACGAAAAGCGACGGGTTGCGATGGGTGCACGCGGGGCTCGTGGCCACCGTGCCCTTGGCGCGTCTTCAGCCCCTCCTTGACGCCCTGGGAGGCTTGCGCTGGGCCCTGTGCCTGACGCACCTTGCGATTGGTCACGAGCGAAGCGCGGCCGTGGGCCTTCGTCTGGCCCTTATCCTTCCCTTCTTCAGGACGTCGCCATGAGGCCCGTTTCCAGACGACCGCGCCGCTTCGCTCGCGCCTCCCTGCTCATAAGCATCCTGCTCGTCTCAACCCGGGTCATGGCAAGCCCGGGCGAGCAAACCACCGCTGCGCTGGCCCCGCCGCTCGCATCGAAGCGCACATCGCGCGCACCAGCACCGCTTGTCATCGACTTCAATAACGCCGATATCCATCGGGTATTGGACCTTCTTTTGCGAAAAGTCCTCGGCTACACCTATGTGGTCTCGCCCAATGTCGCGGGGCGGGTCAATCTCCAGGCGAGCGCGCCGCTCGACAAGACGCAAATCCGCCATCTCGTGAATCTCATCATGGCCATGAACCACCTGCGACTGGTGCGCCGGGATCAGATGTGGGTGGTGGAACGGGCGCTGCCCGCCGTCCCAGGCATCCCTGAACGTTTCGGTCCCCGCTACCGTCTCGAGATCCTTGCGCTCGGTAACGTCCCGGCGAGCGCCATGGAAGCGGCTTTGCACCCCTTGCTGACCCCCAACATCCGCCTGCGCGTGGGTCCGGGTGATCGTACGCTCCTGCTTTATGGGGTCAGCCGTCGTGTCGTTGCCTTGACGCAAGCCGCTCGCCGTATCGTGGCCCATTATGCCCAGGGGCTCATCTTTCGCCTGGTGCACCCGCGCTTTATCGCGATCCGCGCGCTTCTGCCGGAACTGCTCGCGATCCGCAAGGCTCAGGAGACCTTGGGTGAACGGTTTTTGCCAGGCGCCGTACCGTTGCCTCTACCAAGCCAGCGTGCGCTTCTCGTGGTCGCCGCGGACCACGCAAGCCTCCAACAGATGCTCCACTGGATCGCCGTGCTCGACACGCGCGGGGCAACGTCGGGACGGGGCGACATCCACATCTACAACGTCCGCAACGGCGATGCCGCCACCATAGCCTCGGTGCTCGGTCACCTTCTGCATATCCCGATCGCGCAAGTGGCCGCATCGACCCCGCAAACCATGCCGCTCAGCACCCTGGGGGCCTCGTTAGGGGCGGCCGGAACGCTCGGGGAAACGTCTTCTGGTGTCACGGGCCTCGCGCTCCCGAGAAGCCTCACTTTAGGGGCATCCCGCCCCCCAGACACCCAACAAACGGTGCTTCCCGGCCAAAGAACACCATCCGATCATGATATTGCGGTTGTGGCCGACGAGGCCGATAACGCGCTCGTGATTCGCGCCCCGGAACGGGTCTACCTGGAACTGCGTTCGATACTGGCGCGCCTCGATACACCGCCCCGACAGGTCCTCATCCAGGCGATGATTGCCGACGTCACGCTGAACAAGAACCTGCAATACGGCATCGAATACTTTTTTCGTAATCAGGGCACCGCTTTTCATGGCGGCCCGTATACCGGTGTCGGCGCCGTAAACTCCACCATGAGCGCCCTGACCAATCCACCGGCGCTCGGTGTCGCCGCGGGCTTGAGTTACGGCGTATTCGGGCCGGCTGGTGGTTTGCGAGGTCTCTTTCAGGCGCTCGCTAGCCGCACGCACGTCCATATCCTTTCCACGCCGCAGATCCTGTGCACGAGCAACCATACCGCAGCCATCCAGGTAGGGAACCAGGTGCCGGTCCCGGTCGCGAGTCTTACTACCACGACAAGCTCGGCAACGGGCCTGGCCACCGCCAATACGATTCAATACCAAAGCACGGGCGTCCTCCTTGGCGTGACTCCGCGCATCAACGCCGACGGGCGGGTCACCATGAAGATCTATCAGGAGGTGAGCAGCGTCCAGGGAACGACGGCCGTGGCCAATATCCAGGCGCCGACCTTCGCGACGCGCACCGCGCAGACTACCTTCACGGTGAAGAACGGCAGTACGGCCGTGATCGGGGGCCTCATCTCGACTGCCACCAATCACGATCGCATCGGCGTACCCCTGCTCATGGATATCCCGTTTCTCGGCGATCTCTTCTCGACCGTGGATACGACCCATCAGAAAGAGGAGCTTTTACTTCTCATCACACCGCATGTCGTCTCCGACCCCGGGACGCTTGCGCGTCTCAGCGGGCGTCTGCGCCATCAGATGGCGCTCCTCAGGCGCTTGATCCAGCACCCGGGACACGCGACTGCGCCCGGCCACCCCTCTCGCCCAATCAGGCCCGTCCCGACGATCCGCCCATCCGTCTCCGCAAGCCCCGCGGAATGGATCGTGCCGGCGGGCGGCGGCTTCTTTGACACACTACCGATCGACCGGCCTCTCGACACCCCCTCGGCACGGCGCGGCGCGCAGACAGCGAGCCGAGGAGGCGAATGATGGGAGCAATGGAGGGGCGCTTGCGTTTCCAGGCCATCGTCAACCGATTTCGCTGCGGTGCGGACCATCCCGCGCCGGCATGGCCCCCCGGTTGGCGCGCCCTCCTCTGGCAGACTGTCCAGCGCTTGGGCATCGTCGGCCTCGTTCTCGCCCTGATCGCGGCCGTGCTCCCCCTGCCCTCCCCCCATAGCGCCCCCCGAGCACTGATGGAAAGGAGTACGCGGCAAGGCCCTCATCTCCTCCCGACGCGCGCAACTGCCCGCGCGGTCATATTAAAGCGCGACCCTTTTCGGGCCGACCGGACGTTTCCTCGCGTCGTCGCCTCAACGAAAGACCCCCTTCCCTATCACTGGCGATTCCTGCCTGCGCAAAGCGACCCACGCCTACAGGTGTTTGGCATTGCAGGCCCGGCCGACGCCTTGCAAGCCCTCGTTGGGACCGTGCGCCATGAGGTCTGGCGATCGGTCGGTGCGCGCGTTCATGGCTGGCGGCTCGTTGCCATTCACCCTTACCGCGTCTTGTGGCAACGAGATGGTACTTACGCAATCGCGGCGATTATCGCCGGCCACGCCCATGCGATGCCAAGACCCCAACCCGCCGCCCTTTTTGAGGGAGACCGACGATGACCGATGTCCACTATCCTGCTGCACCGTTGATATGGGAGGGGCTTTCGCTACGCTTTCTGCGCGAGTACGCCATCGTACCGCTGACTCAGAGCGCCGCGGAAATCGTGGTGGCCATGGCCGACCCCACCGATACCACCAGTCTTGATGCATTGGCCCTGTTCACGGGACAGACGGTGCGGGCCGTGGCGGACGAGCGCGACCGGATCCTGGCGCGTCTCGATCAGCTGTATGGATCCCGGGATGCGATCCTTCACAAGAACAATCTGGCCCCCGCATCGCCGGAAACATCGGGTCACAACGGCGCGCTTGCACTCCGCGATCAGGCCTTGGATGCACCGGTCGTGGCGCGTGTCACAGCACTCCTGGCAGCCGCCGTGGAGGCTGGCGCCTCCGATATCCACCTCGAACCGCAGGAGCAGCGCCTGCTCGTTCGGCTACGCATTGATGGCGTCTTGCGCGAGCGGGAATCCCCGCCTAACGATCATGGTGGGGGGTTGCCGCCACCCCGGATGATGAAAGAGACTTCGGGGCGGAAGGTGGCGGATAGAGGTCGTGAAACTCTTTGGCGGCTCGAC
>JAJZZU010000392.1 GCA_021797365.1 Pseudomonadota bacterium
TAAAACAGAGCAGCGTCTTGTCGTAGCCATTGCCAGGGTCATTCTTGTATTCGACAATCTGCTCCATGGCGCGCCGGGGGCTGATGGCGAGCGTCTTCAGCTCGATCTGCACGACGGGCACCCCATTCATCAAAAGGATGACATCATAGCGGTGGTGGCTGTAGTCGGTATTGATCCGGAGTTGGTTGACGACCTCGAAGCGGTTCTTGCACCAATCCTTGATGTTGACCAGGGTGTAGTGGAGCGGCGTACCGTCATCGCGCGCGAAATGATTGTGCTCGCGCAGGCGTTTGGCGGCCGTGAAGACATCGGGGGTGACGATCTCGTCTTGCAGACGGAGGAACTCGGCGTCGGTCAAGGTGACGCCGTTTAGGGCCTCAAACTGTTCGCGGAAGTTGCGCTCCAAGGCGGCGCGGTCCCGGATCTCCGGGCGGTAGGTGTATTTCAGGTCCCCCAACGTAGTGAGAAGGCCCTGTTCGATGTCATGCTCCGTCATGCGCCCATCTCGCCTCTCTGGTCCGGCCAACGGGTGGTCCTCCCGCGGGCCGCAGGGAGAGTGTCCGGGGTCTGCACCGGGCGGCCATAGGGCCGCGGGCGTGCCTCAGTCGCCACAGGGGCAAGAGTGCCCGAAAGGGTGTGGATCGGAACCATTAGGTGGCCTCACGCGGGCACGGCAGCGGGTTTCAGGGGCCCGGCCGACCCTTTGTCGTTATGTTTTCCGTATCTTACGCAACCGGCACCGATCAGGCCACTGGGTCTTGCTTTCGGTCCTCGGCGGACCCAGGCGAATCATGTTGTCCCCGCCCAGGAACGCGATAAGATTCTCACCATTCGAGGAAAACATCGGGCTGCGCCCGGCGCCGCCCTTGCATTTTTCCAGTGCCCGGCGGTGCGTCCGTGGCTCCTTTGGTGCACTTCTTGTCTGCCTCCGCGGTTAAGCTCTCCGCCAATCGCGCCAACCCCCTTGTTGGCGAACCATAAACCGGAAAGGAGCGCGGCGGAGCCCGTGAAATGCCGGCTCCCGTCCTGATATCATGGGCGATGGGGCGCGCCCGGTGCCGACCCATATCATCGAGCGGCCCGTGCGGGTGACGCGGGTAAGGGCCGGCGACCGGTAGAAGCCATGTCCAATAGGAAAACTGCGCATGGGAATCATTGATATCTTTTCAAAACGCCAGGCTCGATCTCGTGGAGAGGTTCACGAGGTGTATAGGTATGATGATCTCCCGTCACAATTGCGCGTACAAATCGTTTACATTTGGGTGGGTACGCTCGGCAACCAGAACGAAGCCCGTACACACCAAGGACCCAAGGAAACCTATTCCTTCATCGTGAATGCCCTTTGTAGGGAATACGGGCAATACTTTTTGGTCGACCCTCAAGATCCGCACGGCGTTCGGGATTATTGCTGGGAAATGGCGACATTCTTACAGAACGAGCAGAATGTCGAGCGCGCCCTAGATGTTGTTGAGCTATCATTCCGCGCGATCGACGTCGTAGCGAGGCAACCGCACTACCTGGGCCGGCCGAACGCTAATGAAATCGCGGACGATGCGATTGCTACGCTGAACGGTCGATTTAAGGAGCACGGGATCGGCTACCAATATAGTGACAGGCATATTATTCGTGTTGACTCGGAGTTCCTTCAGGGCGAGGCCGTCATTCCTGCCCTGAAATTGCTCAACCAAACACATTACGCTGGCGCCCAAGAGGAATTCCTTAAAGCGCATACCCATTACCGAGGTGGTCGTCGCAAGGAGGCCCTGAACGAGTGCCTCAAGGCATTCGAAAGCGTCATGAAAGCCATCTGTCACAAGCGAGGATGGACCTTGCCTGCCCGTCCGACAGCCAGCGCCCTCATTCAGACCTGCTTCGACAACAACCTCATTCCGGCGTACCTGGAGGCACACTACAGCGCCCTTAGGACGACACTAGACTCTGGCATTCCCACCATCCGGAACCGGGATGGCGCGCACGGGCAAGGCGTAGATGTCATCGAGGTGCCAGATCATTTAGTCGCCTACATGCTGCATATGACGGCATCGGCCATTGTGTTTTTGGCGGAGGCAGACAAGGCCCTCGGTAGCTAAAGGCCCGACTCCTGGGGGCTCGGATATCTTATGGGATATCTTACGGTCTAAACAGATATGAACATCCTTGGGGAAAATGTATGAAAATCGAACTCACAGACACAGAACGCTTTGCGTTAGCGCTCCAGTATGAAATTCTGGATGCTCTTAAGCCGGGCTCTGGATATGCCGATATCGCAGAGAGTCTCAGGAACGGCCACAAATGGATTTACGATATGATATTCGAGCCGCTCTACGAAAATCTCTCCGAAGAATCTACAAGTCACGTTCTAGACATCATCGAATTATTTGACAACCTCAACGTTAGTGTTGATCACCTTGAGGGAAAGACAAAGATCAGTAAAGAGAACGTTCAATTTCCGGGCTTCGACGGGAACCATGAGACCGCCCTTCTCGGATTTGCAAAAGACCTACTTAAACATCATCGTTATGAGTCTGTCTTGGCGAACCGCGACCTTAATTCACACTCACAAACAACGGACATGTACGAGCGCATGCTTGCCCGTTGGCGTGACCTTGGCGCGCCTCCCGCACCCATGAGTGAAGAGCACATTCGGGCTATCCTAGATGCACGAAGGTACCCTCGATAAGTAAGGATCTGATTACGGGGCCGACGGGGCTAAATTCCCCGCCCACGCTCCTCGAGGCGCGCCATGGCGACCGCCGCCTGCTGTTCGGCCAGGACGCGCGCCTTACGCTCCTCGTCCAGGATCTCACGAATCTTGGTGAGATCGGCTTCCAGGCGCGGCATCGCCTCCAAACGAAGCGCCGCCTTGGCGACCTCCACCCGCGCCTCTTCGGCGGCGCGACGCT
>JAJZZU010000393.1 GCA_021797365.1 Pseudomonadota bacterium
AAGCGTTCGGCAACGCCCTTGATCTGGTCGTTGATGCCCCACCATTCCTGGATCACAACGATCCCGGGCGCCTTGCCGCCCGCTGCCGGAGCCGCCAGATAACCATCGCATAGGCCGCCGTCCGGCCGCTTAAAGCTCATCATTTCACCCATAATGCCCTCTCTTTCCCTGTGAATTGGTCGATCGACAACCGCGCGCGTTGACGGCATGACGGCCGCGTACCCTCGTGATCGCAAGACGCCCGCCCATGCGCGGCGACCCGTGAGACTATCAGACGAGAGGCTCTAGGGGCCTGCGACCAGGGTGTCATAGAGCGCATGGTAGCGCCGCGCACTCGCCGCCCACGAGAAATCCCGGTCCATGCCCTCGCGCATGATGCGTGCCCAGCACGAAGGGTTGCGATAGCTTGCCAAGGCCCGCTCGATGGCCTCCCATAAGGCGCCGCCGGTGGGTTCCCCGAACAGAAAGCCACTGCCCTCGCAACCCCCGGGATCGACGCCGCGGATGGTGTCGGCAAGCCCCCCCGTGGCGCGTGCCACGGGGGGCGTGCCATAACGCTGGCTGTACATCTGGTTCAGCCCGCATGGCTCGAACCGTGAAGGCATGAGGAAGGCATCGGCGCCGGCCTCGATCTCGTGGGCCAGCCTCTCATCGAAGCCGATGCGTACCGCGACCGCCCCACGGTGGCGTGCGGCGAGCGTACGCAACGCATCCTCAAGCCCGCGCTCCCCGGTGCCGAGCACGACCAGCTGACCGCCTACGCCGGCCAGGCGGTCACCCACCTCGGCTACGAGATCGATACCCTTCTGCCAGGTAAGCCGGCCGACCAGGCCGAACAACGGCCGCGCCGGATCGACGGTGAGATCGAAGCGGCGTTGCACGGCCTCCTTGTCGACGCCCTTGGCGGCGAGATTGTCGCGGTCGTAGCGCGCCCGGATCAAGCGGTCGCTGGCTGGGTTCCAGATGCGATCATCGATACCGTTTACGATCCCCACCAGCTGATCGCGACGGCGCGTGAGAAGGCCGTGCAGCCCACAGCCCTGGGCCTCCTCCTGGATCTCGCGCGCGTAGGTGGGGCTTACCGTGGTCAGGAGATCGGCATAATGCAATCCGGCCTTCAAAAACGACAGGCGCCCATAAAACTCCGCGCCCTCCACGGCAAACACCCCCGGAGGGAGGTGCAAGGCATCTACCATCTCCGGCGCGAACAGCCCCTGGAACGCGAGGTTGTGGATGGTCATGACCGACGGTGCCGCGCCCGGCAGGGCAGTCTTCAACCAAAGGGGCCCGAGACCCGCCTGCCAATCGTGCCCGTGAAAGACATCAGGACGCCACAAAAGCGGTGTCTCGTCGGAGGCGAGCGTGGCGGCGATGCGCGCGAAAAGCCCAAAACGCCGGGCATTGTCCGGCCAATCCCGCCCCTCGCCGTCCTGGTAGGGCCCTCCGTCGCGCCCAAAGAGCCAGGGGGCGTCGATCAAATATGTGCGGATACCCGACGGCAGGAGTGCCTCGCGCACGAGCGCGCCGAGTACCGTGGCACATGCCGGCGCCTCGCCCACTTCCCGGCGGATAGAGCGATAGAAGGGTAGACACACGCGCACGTCGAGCCCCTCGGCGGCGAGCGCCGGGGGCAGGGCCGCGACGACATCCGCAAGTCCGCCGGTCTTCACCCACGGGGCGCATTCCGAGGCCACAAACAGCACGCGCAACGGACGGTCGGCCATCAGGTCGCCTCGCCCACCGCCGCACTACCGGCCATCAGGTCTGGGCGGAGGGCCACTTTGCGCACACCCGGCATCGCCACAGCCCTACTGAAACGCGCCGCCGATCGCCATCCGCCGGCCGGTCGCTAGGGATTTCAGATAGCTTACGAGATCGACCATGGTCGTACCGCCGAACGCCGGCGGGCGCCCCTTGATACCGTCCTTGACGCAGTGGCGGATCTGGTCTTCGAGGGTCACGATGCGATGGGACTTGGCACTGTAGCGAGGGAACACCGCCGCAGCATTACGAAGACTGGGGATGTGTCGGCCGTCGGGCAGCTGGCCGCGCGTGCGCCCGCCATGGACATGGCAGGCCGCGCAGGTCATGAACCGCGCGTGCGCCCGCGGACTGCCCATGTCCGCGAACGCGCTCGCGGCATCGGCCACCGACCTGACCTCGCTCCCGAAGTGGTCATCGTTGAAGATATGGGCGCCGCGCGCCACCGCTTGGGCAAGGACCGGCGGTAAGGCCGCGTAACCAACGCCCGTCCATACCAGGGCGACCCCGGCAAGCCCCCCACGCGCGTAGCGCGCGATCCTGCGACTATCCATATCCCTCCTCCGTCATGATGGCCCTGGGTATCGGCCAAGACGCCCGTCGCCCGGAGGCATCATCGGTCCCGCTACGTTTCCTCGCCGGACGCCCGCGCAAACCCCTTCACGCGGCGATCGGTGGGAGCATGACCCCGACCCCAGGACGGGCGCAGGGCTCGGGTCCCTTGGGGCGGCCCGAAGGCCGTCCCGGTCAGGATCACCTGCGGCGCCCTCCCTGGAGGGCCCCCAGGATCTCAAGCAACGCCATGAACAGGTTCAGGACATCGAGATAAAGGCTCACGGCGATGATCACCGGACGCGTCTCGCCGCCATTGATCATGCGACTGGTGTCAAACAGCACGAGCCCCGAGAATACGAGCAGGGCCATACCCGCGACGACCAGCTGCAGGCCGGCCATGTGGAAGAACATGTTGGCGAGCGACGCGAGCACCACGATCACAAGCCCGGTCATGAGGAAGCCGCCGAGATAATTGAAATTGCGGCGCGACACGAGCGCATAGAGCGACAGGCTTCCGAATATGACCGCAGTCCCGAGCAGGGCCTCGGCGACGATGCTCGGGCCGGCCGGCATGCGCAGGTA
>JAJZZU010000394.1 GCA_021797365.1 Pseudomonadota bacterium
GCAGCACGTCTTCGATTTGCGCGCGCTGGAGGTGATGGTCCTGGATGAGGCCGACCGCATGTTCGATCTCGGCTTTATCAAAGACATCCGCTACCTGCTGCATCGCATGCCGCCGGTCGACAAGCGCCTGAGCCTGCTGTTTTCGGCGACGCTGTCCTACCGCGTCATGGAACTGGCCTACGAGCACATGAATAACCCCGAGCTTGTACGCATCGAGGCGGAAAAGATGACCGCCGAGCGGGTGCGCGAGCGACTCTATCATGTGGCCCAGGAGGAAAAGCTGCCGGTGCTGGTCGGGCTTTTGCGCCGTGAGCAGGTATCGCGGGGGCTGGTGTTCACCAACACCAAGCATGCCGCGGAGCGCGTGCAGGGGTGGCTCGAGGCCAATGATTTCGCGGCCGCGGTGCTTTCCGGGGACGTCCCGCAGCAAAAGCGTCAGAGCCTGCTCGCGGATTTCCAGGGGGGGCATTTTCCGATACTGGTCGCTACCGACGTGGCGGCGCGCGGTCTGCACATACCGGACGTGAGCCACGTCTTCAATTACGACCTCCCGCAGGACGCCGAGGATTACGTGCATCGCATAGGGCGAACGGCGCGCGCCGGGGCCGCCGGCGAGGCGGTGAGCCTGGCGTGCGACGAGTACGCCTTTTCGCTCATGGATATCGAGGCCTACATCGGCCACAAGATCCCGGTGGCGCGCGTCACGGACGACCTGATCGTGTCCTTGAGGCGCCCGGCGCACAAGGCCCCGCGCGAACATGTCGGCCACCATGCGCGCACGCGTGGCGAGTCCACCGCGCGTGATCGCGGCCACCGCCATTCATCCAGGCGGCCGCACGAGGAGGCGCGCGGCCCGCGACGCCCCGCGCCAGCGGCCTCTCCCGCGCACACGGCCTCTTTGGCCCCCAAGCCGGCCCCTTCCCGGCCTGCCGAACCCCGGCCCGCGGAGCCGGTGCGGCCGCACGGCCGCAAGGCCCCCGAGAAACCGGTCCTCGGTTAGCGACAAGGAACCCTTATGGCAGAGCTTCGTTTGCAGGATGGATCGCGCGTCATGGAGCCTGCGCGTATCGCCGCGCATCTGGCGCCGTTGGGCGTGACGTTGCGTCACTGGCCCCTGCCCGAAGGCGCGCTCGCCCGCGAGCTGTTGGCCGCGCAGGTACTCACTGATGCGCAAAAGGAGCAGCTTCTCGGCCTCGTCGAGCACAGGTTCCAGGCCCTGCAGGCCGAATCGGGTTATCAAGCCCGCGACCTCATCGTCTTGCACGAGGAACTGGCGGGCCTACGCGAGGCGCTCGCCAAGTTCTCGGCCATCCATTATCACGACGATGACGAGGTGCGTTATGTCCTGGCGGGCGCGGGATACTTCGGCTTTGTCGAACAGGATGGTACGCAGATGCTCCTTAAGGTCGTGGCCGGAGATTACATCAATGTCCCGGCGCGCGCCGAGCATTGGTTCGTAATGGGTGACGCCCCGCGTATCAAGGCGGTACGTTACTTCACGGATCAGGCGGGTTGGATACCGGTGTACACGCATACACCCATCGTGCTGGCGTGATCCCCGGCGCTTCGTCAACCCCTCTGGTCATTGCGACCTACCGTTTTCCGTCCGGGGTCGATGCCGGGCGCCAGGCCGAGATCATCGCCATAGGCCAGACCCTGGGTAGCGCCGACGCGCGTTTCGCCGGGCGTGAACAGGCGCTCGCCGCTTGTCGCGGACAGGTGCTCGAGGTGCGTGCCGATGGCGACGGGGCGCGGGCGCAAGTGGCCTTTCCGGCGGCCAACACCGAATATGACATCGGCACGCTGCTTACGATGGTGTTCGGAAAATACAGCCTGGCCGGCCCCGCGCGCCTCGTGGACCTGCGCCTGCCTCCGGATTTTGGGACCCGCCCGCGTTTCGGCATAGCCGGGCTGCGCGCGCGCCTGGGTGTCGCCGGCCGGCCGCTGCTCATGGCGATCTTCAAGCCGGCCCTGGGGCTCACCGCGGCGGATCACGCGACCTTGCTGCGCGCAGTCGCCGATACCGAACTCGATCTTGTCAAGGATGACGAGATCCTCGGCAATCTCGCGCAAGCACCCACCCGGGAACGCCTGCGCGCCTGCCGTCCCGTGATCGAGGCGATCCGCGATCGCCGCGGACGCGATTTCCTGTATGCGGTCAACGTCACCGGGCGCGCCGACACCCTGCTCGCCACCGCCCGCGCGCTGGTCGCCGAGGGCGCCAATGCCTTGCTGCTGAACGTGCTGGTGTACGGTTATCCCATGCTCGAGGCCTTGGCCCGCGATCCCGCGATCGGCGTGCCCATCATCGCCCACCCGGCGCTCGCCGGCGCCCTGGCCCTGGCCCCCGACCATGGCATCGATTACGCCCTGGTCCTGGGACGGCTCATGCGGCATGCCGGGGCCGATGTCGTGCTCCACCCGGCGCGTTTTGGGTCGTTGCCGTTCTCGGCCGCTGACGAATCGCGGGTGATTACGGCACTCACCGATAGCGATGACCACTGGCCCGCGGTGTTCCCCGGGCCGTCGGCTGGCATCAAGCCCGCGATCGTGCCGGCGCTCCTTGCCGATTACGGGCGCGATCTTGTCATCAACGCCGGATCCGCGATCTTCGATGCCGCCACCGGGCCCAAGGCTGCGGTCGAGTCCTTCTTTGCCGCCATGGACGCTTAGACCGTGAACGAGACCGTCGATCCAAGGTCCCGGCTGATCGCCATAGGACGGCTTTTCTATGAGCGTGGATGGATGCGGGCAACTGCCGGGAACTTGAGCGCGCGCGCCGACGATCAGTCGTTTTGGGTCACGGCAAGTGGCCTCTGCAAGGGCGAACTCAACACGGCATCGATTACGCCCTGGTCCTGGGACGGCTCATGCGGCATGCCGGGGC
>JAJZZU010000029.1 GCA_021797365.1 Pseudomonadota bacterium
CGTCGTCGCCTGGGTGCTCGGGCCGGGACGCTTCCCCTGGCGACCAGAACACTACGAAGCGGTGTCCGTGTTCGGCGCCCTTGCGGATCAGGGCCGCGAAGTTCTCGAGCGGCCATCGGTTCTCGTCTTCACGAGCGCTGATGTGGAGGCCGATCGCCTGTCCATAGCCGCGGCTCGCCAAGGACTCACGGGCGCCTGCGATCGCCTCTGACGCCAATATCAGGCGCGGCGCGGGCGGCGGGCCCAGGATGTTGAGTGCGCCAAGCAGTCCATAAACCCTTTCGACTTCATGGAGCGGCCGGTCGGCGCCCTGGTCCAGAATCTGCTCGGCGATGCCGGCTAGGCGGGTCAGGCTGCGCATCTCGGAGCGCGGGCGGCTACCGGCATGCAGGGCCGTATGATAGCGCTCCCGGCGCAGCCCCGCGACGAGCGTGAATCGGTCGCGCACAAGCGCCAGCGTTCCCGCACCCGGCCTGTGTTTAGACTTCACGTAGACGTGAATGCGATCGAGCCATGGGTTGCCGTCAAGCAGCGGGGCATTGTAGGAATTGACGAGTGCGCCGATGTGGGCGTCTGGGTAATGGCGACGGATGCCCTCGAATACAGGCAGTGTGCATATGAGGTCACCGATATTATCGCGACGGACGACGAGAATACGCGGTGTTTCGCGCACTGGCTGGGAGATGGGGTCCGGTGGCACGGGCATGCCGGTAGTGTATCGGAATTACGGCGCAAAGGGTCCTTCCCAAACGCCCGCCACGTTGCTATCCCACAGGAAGTCGGTGTCTCGTTTGGAAACGGCCATCGCTCATCCCTTACCCGCGCCCCCTTGGTATGATGCCCCACCATCTGGGAGGACTCATGTGCGGGATTGGGGGATTTGTCGGTAAGCGGGTCGTCGACCCCGGGCAGTGGGGGGCGATGCTCGCGGCCTTGAAGGTCCGTGGCCCCGATGCTCAAAAGGCCGTGTTGTGGGATGGATCTTTGCGGGAGACGAGCGGCGCGGGCACGGCCGGCCTTTTGCATGCGCGGCTTAGCATCCGCGATCCGCGTCCCGAGGCCGATCAGCCCATGGCCAATGCCCAAAGAGACATCTGGATCTGCTTTAATGGCGAGGTCTATGACTACGAGGCCGACCGGGAGGAATTGCGGCGTCAGGGCTACGCCTTTCGCACCACGAGCGACACCGAGTTCATCCTTTATGCCTATGAGGCCTGGGGTGATGCTTTTGTCGAGCGGTTGCGTGGCATGTTCGCGATCATCATCCTTGATCTACGGCGCAAGCGGCTTTTTGCGGTACGCGACCGGCTGGGACTAAAGCCCCTCCTCTACTATGCAGACGGCGACAATTTCGCGTTCGCCTCCACCCTGCGCGCCCTACTGCCCTATCTCGGAGACCATGCTCGCATCGCCCCCGAGGCCATCGATGCCTATCTCGCCCACCGTTATATCCCCGCCCCCCTGACCCTGGCGCAGGGCGTCCGGCGGCTTGCCAACGGCACCTATCTTACGTGGGAGTTCGGGCGGGGCGTGCCTCTGGAGTTACATGCGTACTGGCGCCCCACGCCTTTGGTCGCGGAATTCCAAAAAACGCTCGATCATGCCGTCGCCTTGCGCACGGCCTCCGATCGGCCGGTGGGGATCTTCCTGAGCGGCGGCATCGATTCGGCGGTGGTGGCGTCGAGCCTCGTGCGCCAGGGCTACACCAATATCACTGCCTTTACCGCAACCTTTCCGGGGACTGCCTATGACGAGGGGCCGCAGGCTGCGCGCATGGCCCAGGCCCTGGGTCTTAGTCACAGGGCGATACCCGTAGAGCCACGACTCGCTGACGACTTCGATCGCATCGTCGCTGATCTCGATGAGCCGTTCGCCGACCCTAGCGCCTTGCCGCTCTGGTATCTGGCGCGCGATGCGACGAAAGAAGTCAAGGTGGTGCTGGGGGGTGACGGGGGTGATGAGTTGTTTGCCGGCTACAAGCGCTATCGCCAGCACCTGCGCAGCCGCTGGCGCGGGTCCGTCACGATGGCGCTTACCCATGACGGCCTGCCCTGGGAGAAGCCCGCGCGCTGGCGCGAGGAGCTGGGACTTACCTGGCAGGAGGCCTATGTGCTGCGATTCTCGGGACTGTCGCCGGCCGTGCGCCGTTATCTGCAGCCCGACCTTCGCGCGATGTCCCCCGTGCATTGGCAGGGCTTTCCCTCGTCTCAAAAAGGCGTGGCGGCCCTGCTGGACATCGATTTCGCGAACTACCTGCCGGAGTACATCCTGCGCAAGGGCGACCTCTGCACCATGGCTCATGGTCTCGAGCTGCGCGCCCCGCTCCTCGATCACCGGTTCGTGGAGCTCGTGACCGGCCTGCCCCCGAACCGGCGCTTCACGCGTCCTGCGAAGGCCCTCCTGGTCGAGACCTGCCAGGTCTGCCAGGACGAGGGCCTGTTGACCGCCAAGAAGCGCGGCTTCTCGCCGCCCTTGAATCGCTGGTTGCGTGAAGACCTTTTTACGCGGCTCCCGGACCTTGGGAAACGCTTGGCGGCGGCCACCCACGGCCAGCTCGAGGCGCAGCGTGTCGAGACTCTGGTCGCGGCCTACATCGGTGGCTTCGACAAGCTCGCGGAGCCGGTCTACCAGCTGCTGGTGCTGGACGCCGCCCTGCGGTCCCTCGGCCTTGCGGCCTGACAGCCGGTCAGGGCTGTTTCTTGGCTAGGACAGCGGCAATGGCGCCAAGGACATTTTCCTGCGAGATCCCCGTGCTGCAGCGGGCGGCGAAGGCGCAATCCTCGGGGCTACGCACGCACGTCCGAATCCACGGGCGGCTCCGTTCGAAGAGTACCGTCTCGTCGCGACAAGGTATATCGGCACGGGTCACCGCTCGGTAGGGGGCGGCCGCGTAGAATTCTATTGGACCGTAGAGGGCCGCTTGGCCGGGCCCGAAGAGCACGACGGATGGCGTTCTCGTAACGCGCGCCAGGTGCGCTATGCCCGTATCCACGGAAACGAGAAGGCGGGCCGCGGTCAGCAGATGCCACATGTCGCGCAGGTCCAGTCGTCCGGCGAGGTTCTGAAATTGCCCCTCGGGGTCGACCGCGTGTGCCAGCGCCTCCTGCCCTGGGCCCGCGCTCAAGATGACATGGAGCCCTTGTCGGGTGAGTGCCACTGCCACTTCGCGCCAGTGTGTCGCTGGCCAATACTTGAGCGGGGAGCCTGCGCCGAGATGCAAGACGGCATAGGGGATTTCGGGCAGCACGAATCTCCCCGGTCCGGGGGCTGGCCAGTCCTTGGGGTCGAAGCGTTCGCCGTCGGCCCGGTTGCTTCCGGCGAGCGCCGCCATCATGTCGGGCAGGGTCGTAAGCCGATCGGGCGGGGATATGGCCTCGTCCAGTGATGCCCGATAATACCAAGCGCCACCAGCGTAGCCGCGCACCCAGCGGGCACCGGCGGCACGCGCAAGCCAACCATGACGGCTTTGGGCCGGTACGATGGCAAGATCGAAGGGTCCGAGGGCACGCAGGCGATCCAGGCTGTGGCGATCACGGGGGTCGAACGGCACAGTCACCACACCGTAGGGCCGCCCTTCGTAAAGCGGGAGGAAGGCAGGCGGGCAGGTCATGACGAGGCGCGCGTGGGGGTACCGGTCCTTAAGTCGCGCCAAGAGCCCCGTCAACATCAGCGTGTCGCCCAAGAGCAGATTGTGCGCGATCAGGACGCGGCGCATGTCTTCCACGGGGGGTCTGCGGCCGGCGCCGCGGGTCAGCGCGTGCCAGGCGATGCGCGCGCGCAACGGGAAGCGGCTCGCACGCCTAGCCATGCCCATCTTTCCTGCGCAGGAGCTCCTCGTAGAAGGCCACGAAACGTTCACCCATGAGGCGCAGGTCATAGGGTTCGATGGCGGTGCGGGCCGCCTGGCCCATCTCTGAGCATCGCACAGGATCGAGAAGTGGCGCGCAGGTCTCTGCAAGGCCGTCGGTGTCCTGGGCGTCGCGCACAAAGCCCGTCTCGCCTTCGACTAGCAACTCGGAGGTCCCAGCCGCGTGGCTCGTGACGACCGGGAGACCGCAGGCCATGGCCTCGAGTACGACATTGGGCGAAGGGTCGTAGAGGGCCGGCAGGATAAAGGCATCGGCAGCCCCATAAAACGGCCGGGGGTCGCTCTGGCGCCCGGCGAACCAGAGGCGGCCACTTAAGCCGAGCGCCTGCCCCAGCCGGCGGTAGCGCGCCTCGTGCCTATCCTGCCCCACCACGAGGAGGCCCGCCGAGGCCGGCAACCGGGCAATCGCCCTCATCGCCTCCGCGAGCCCCTTGCGGTAGAAGCCTGATCCCACGAACACGAACACCGTATCTCTAAGAGGGATGCCATGGCGCCCTCGTACCGCATCGCGCTCGGTTTTCACGCCCGGGTGGAAGTGCCGGATATCAACGCCGTTGTAGAGGATGACGAGTTTGGCGGCTGTCTGCGGGAAGGCTGCGGCGATCTCGTCATGCACCATGCGCGACCCGCATATGACGGCGCGCAGGCCCGGATGTGTGAGCGCCTTGGTCTCGGCGGCCAGCGCGTAGAGGTGGTAGGGGTTGAGCCGCAGCCGGATCCGTCCCCAGAGACCCGCGGTCCTCCGACGTTGGGCAAGCCAGCTGCGATGCAGGCCGTCGCCGGCCCGAAAGATATCGGCGCACGCCATGCGTTCGTGGCTCTGCACGAGGTCCGCCTTCAGCATGCGCACCCTGCGGCAGGCACACAGGGCAAATCCGAGGTCCCGCCAGATCGACCCGAGATAGCGCGGGTTGCAGCGCGCGATGCGCATGTCGTCCGCACCCTGCGGCCAGTCGCGCGTTATAAGCGTGATCTCCACGCCCTGCGCGGATAGGGCCTGGGCGGCGCGCGCCACGAAGCGCTCGGCGCCGCCGTCCGGGCGGTAGCGTTGGCGGATCAGGACGACGCGCATGCGCGTGTCTGGGTGTCCTCGAGGAGGTCCGCGATGGCCTGCAAGACCTCATCGACCCCCACCGCCCCCATGCATTCACTCAGCTGTCCATCACCGCACCCGGCAAAGCCGCAGGGCCGGCAACCATAGGACGAGGCCGTCAGGACGCGCGCCGGCACCTGCCAGGGCGCCCACTCATGGTCTCCGCTCGGCCCGAAGATCGCGACCACGGGTGTGCCCATGGCCGAGGCCATGTGCATAGGCGCCGAATCCACGCCTATGAAGAGCCGTGCCCTTTGCAAAAGGGCCGCAAGCTCCTTCAGGGTAAGTGCCCCACTCCAGTCGATAAGGGCATCCGAGGGCTGAAGCGGCGCCAGGATCTCGGCTATCACCTCGCGTTCCGCATCATCGGGCCCCGATGTCACGATAAGGGCGTGTCCCGCTGCCAGCAGCTGGCGCATGAGCGCGGTCATGGACGCGGCGGGCCAGGCCTTGAAGAGCCAGCGCGACGTCGGGTGGATGACGAGAAACGGCCGTGCGGAAAGCCCGGCGCGCGCAAGGCGCCCATCCACGCTGCTCCACGCCTCGGGTCCGGCCACGAGGCGCAGGGTCTTCTCCTCGGGTGGTATCACAAGCCCCAGTCGGCGCAGGGCATCGAGATGGGTCTCGACCGTATGGCGTTGGCGGGCGGGAACGTCGTAGAGGTGCGTGAAGCTCTTGCGCCACCAGCGCCCGCGCCGCCCCGGGTAGCGGCGCGCCACCGCGTAGCGCGGCTTCAGGATCCGGACGAGCAGCGCGCCGCGCGGGTGCTCGGTAAGATGCACAATAAGATCATAACGGCGGTCCTTCAAGGCCTTGAGCAAGCGCCTTTCGGTAGCGATTTTCCGGAAAAGCGGCAGCTCGCGCGTTCGGCGGTCAATCGTGTGAATGGTGGTGATGTCGGGATTGAGGCGCAGCATGTCGAGGCTGTCTTTGTATATCAAGGCGTCCACCTCAATCCCAGGGATCAAGGCACGCAAAACGCGAAACACCGGCGCTGTCAGCAGCACGTCGCCGTGATGACGGAGCTTTATGACGAGGGCGCGGCGTACGACGGCGGGATCGATAGCATCGGGGAGCATCGCGCCACAATAACGAAGGCTTATGGGCTTGTCCACGAAGGGCAGGTCTCATGGCCTCAAGTGTTCTTGAAAGTTCGGTGCGGCGCCGCGCAGTCGGCGACGGCCGCAGGCCCGAAGGGCTGTTTTAACGGCTTACCGCAGGGGACGGCGATAGCGGCTCGGGCCCGCCCCCGCTCATGAGTCCCGGCTTAGCGTAGGTGTGCCGTAAAGGACCTTGAATCGGCCTATTCATGCGGGTTCGGGGCGAATAGTGGCCACGAAGTAGGGTTGGGCGGGGTCCTCACACACGAATTCCGGGCTGCCGGACGGTGGTTTAATCCCCCCGGCTTCAAGAAGAGGGCTGTAGACGGCAAAGGCAAGGCCGGTTCCCCGTCCCCCGGTTTTTGCTTCCGGCCGGTACCCTGAAGGGTCAGAACTCTGCTAGTATGTGCCTGACTTAGAAGAAGAATAAGGGGGATGTGATTGGCAGCGGTAGTCTCCGTAGGCGCATACCGCCGATTTTTTGCCTTCGCGCTTGTCGGTACCTCGGGGTTCCTGGTCGATGCTGGAATCGTGCTCGGGCTTACCGAGCTCGGGCTGGGGGCGCTCGCCGCCCAGGCGGTGGCGTTCGCAGCGGCAGTCACGGCCACCTGGCTTGGCAACCGCCTCTGGACCTTTCGGGATTGCGCGGGTCGTCTCACGCTCCCCCAGGAATGGGCGCGTTATGTGTCGGCCAATACTGTGGGGTGGGTGGTCAATAACGGCGTCTATGGCCTGCTCGTTCTTTCGGTTCCACTCATGGCGCGTGAGCCGGTCTGGGCGGTGGCCGCGGGCTCGCTAGCTGGCCTTGCTTTCAATTATACCGCGACTCGCCGGGTGGTCTTTTCGTGAGCACGGCACACCCCGCGTCCGACTCCTCGGATGCGCCGCCTGTCCTATCGTTCGTAGTCCCCTGCTATAACGAGGCTGCCAACATCCGCGCGCTCTATGATCGGATACGCGCAGTCATGGCCGCGTGCCCCGAGACCTGGGAATGCGTGTGCGTCGTAAGCTTCCCCTAGGCTGACACAGGTACAAATTAGAGGTTTCTGCCGTCATAGACCCTGATGGGAGGAAGCCATGAACAAGTCGAGATTCACCGAGACCCAGATCGTCACCATTTTGAAGCAGGTCGAAGCCAGGACGAAGGTGCAGGACATCTGCCGCGAGCACGGGATCAGCCACGCCACCTACTACCAGTGGAAGAGCAAGTACGGCGGTCTGGAAGCCTCGGACCTTAAACGCCTGAAGGAGATGGAGGCCGAGAACAGTCGGTTAAAGCGCATGTACGCGGAGCTGGCGCTTGAGAACCAGGCGATCTAAGGATCTCCTGGGAAAACTCTGACGCCGGCCAACCGGCGCTTGGCGGCACGGACCCTTGTTACTGCGGGTCTGCCGATTCAAGCCGCATGCGTCATCGCCCCGCTGTCACGGCGCGGTTGGTACCGGCGGGATCCCAAAGAGCAACAGGTTGAACGCGACCTCCCGGTGATCGAGGCCCTGATGCCGTGGTGGCCGACCACGGCCGCTGGGGCTTCTGGAAGGGCTTCCATCGTATCCGGCAACAGGGCTATATCTGGACTTCAAGCGGGCGTGGCGCGTCTACTGCAATATGAACCTGAATCAGAAACGACGGACCAAGAAGCAAATACTCGAACGGACCCCAAAGCCCCTGGCCGTGCCCGCGCAACCGAACCACACCTGGTCGTTCGCCTTTATGAGCGACACGCTCTATACCGGCATGCGGTTTAGGGCGCTGAACATCCTCGACGAAGGCGTGCGCGAGGCACTAAATATCGTTGTCGACACCTCGTTGCCGGCCGCCCGGGTGGTGCGGACGCTTGAAAGAATCAAACAGGGTCGGGGCGTGCCCAAGATTATTCGCGTGGACAACGGTCCGGAGATGACCGCCCAAGTCTTCGTCGACTGGTGCGCAGACAACGATATCGACATCGCCTATATCGAACCCGGCAAACCCAATCAAAACGCCTGCATCGAACGCTTCAACCGAAGCTACCGCACCGAAGCGCTTGACCCCCACCTCTTCGAATCCCGGGCCCCGGTTCGGGAGATGAGCTGGACATGGATGATGAGCTACAACGAAGAGCGGCCCCATGATCCCCTGGGCCATTTACCGCCTTCGGAATTCAAACGCCGAATCGCGGAGGCCTCTAGTTCAGAGCTGTGCGCTTGACGGGAAGCTTACGATCCGCGCGACATAACGAACAACGGCGGGCCAAGGGGTAGCGGCATGAAGCGGCCCAGTTGGTGCTGTTAACGTCCGGAACGGCGTTTTTCGGGACATGAGTTTCGGTAGGCAGACACTCACCCGCCCTAGGCTTAGCACGGAATGTCATGAAAGCGTCAGGCCTCATGTAGACTGCGAAACCTCCTCACTTAGGCGCTGTAAGGAAATAAAGGTCTCAACTTCACTTTATATGCGGCTTGATGGTGTAGTTCCATTCGCCATGAAACGCGTTGCGCTCCAAATTGACGCGCTCCATCTGCGCCTGGGCGATTTCACGCCCGACGGGGTATTTGCGGCGATCCAATCGGCAAGTGACCTTCAACCCCTTTGCCGTGGTGGTCTTGGCGATGAGATTGACGATCGTTTCGTAGTCCCGTAAAGGTTCTCCGCGCCAGTTAGACGAGATAAAGGAAAACAACCGGTGCTCGATCTTGTTCCATTTGCTCGTGCCCGGAGGGAAGTGGCACACGGCCACAGAGAGCCCGGTCTGATCGGCGAATTTCTGCAATTCCAGCTTCCACAGCCGTAGCCGCCATCCGTTGCTTCCGCCGCCATCGGCCGTGATCAGAATCGTCTTCGCCCCCGCATACAGGTGCCGGCCCTCTTTGCGCCACCACCCCCGGATGGAGGCGACGGCAAATTCCCCGGTGTCGTGATCGGTCCCCACGTTGACAAAACCGGCATTGCGGCCGATGTCGTAAATACCATAAGGATAGGCGCGTGGTACTTCGGGGCCGGGGAAGTCGTGACCTTGCACAGGTTTTGGCTGTTTCGCCGGGAGCCATTGTTGGCCCGGATTATCGTAGTTTCCTATGGGCTCCTTTTTCTTGGTGTCCACTGAGATCACGGGTGTGCCCTGTCTCAGGCATTTCTTGACGGCGGCATTGATGTAGCGAAACTGGGCATCGTGATCCGGGTGATCTGCACCCTCCTCGGTCTTGCGATTGCTCTGCAGGCTGTAATGGAGGTCGTGCAGAATCTGTGCGACTGTCATGTGGCTGATCGGGTGATCTTGCTGGCTCAGTTCTTGCGCAATCGCCCGCGTGCTCTTACAGATCCATCGCAGAGCCGACTCGGGGTCCCCGCGCGTTTGCGCATCGATCAGCCCTTCGAGGCGGGGCACGAGACCGGGATCGATTTGCGTGAGGGACTTGCGGCCCGCCCCCGGTCGCCGGACGCAGCCCACCAGCGGCTGATCCCCTCCCTGGATTTCGCGGATACCCTTGGCAATCGCTTTCCGTGACAGGCCGCAGGCGTGGTGCACGAGAGAGACGCCCCCATAACCCAGGCTCAGCGCTTCATTGGCCGCCACAAGGCGACGTGTGCGTTCGTCCAAATGCGACCACACAGACCGAAACTTCCGCTTCAACTCTGGCAGGGTATTCATGCCTACGCAGGGTACCGCAATGGACTTGAGAATGATACCTTTATTTACTTACACCGCCTTAGCCCTAAACCGTAGCCGGCATGATGACCGAACGCGATGGCGGTACTTAACGCGGTTTTTCACAACCCGTGATGGGGCGCGCAACGTAAAACAAACGCGCTGGCCCTCATGCAGGCGCCGTCGCCTACTGCCTGCTGCCCAAGTAAATAGTGCGCGCCGCTATCGTGGCGGACGCGCAGGCACTCATCGCATGCATCGATTAATCCTTGGTCTTCCAGCCGCCGCTAACGATGCTTGGCGTCCAGTTTTTTTGGCATCATGGTAACTCGACACCACATAACAACGTGAAATTGGGTGCCGATATGTGTTCCGAAAGTTTGACACAACCCTCTGCGGGTCGCTAAGCCGTATTGCGCGATGGCTTCCTCTGCTGCAGTACGATAAAGCGAGGTTTTTCTGGCCGTACCGCCCACACCGTACATCAGGTATAGGCGCCTGGGAAGTGATGCAGCCAGACGCTGTTGTACGAGCTGATAATAGGCTTGCGTCGGGGGACCCAATCCGTCAGGATTCAGGACTACGGTGGCCTTCGGGAGATACGGAATAATATAGGCGATGGGCTGCGGCCCCGCGATTAGAACTGTGCTCCTCGCATGAATCGCGGGCATCTTCACCGCGAAGTAGTGTCGTCCCCAGTCGACCCGGCCCCATCGAACCGGAAAAACACTGCCGGGCGCCGATACGAGGAATACCAATCCGGCAGCCACGATGTTGGCGGTGCGCTGTTTGCGTAGGAGTCGCCCTACTAGTAGCCAAATTCCAAGCGGGATCAGCATCTCCAGGGGCATAAAATAGCGCATGTAAGCAAAAATACGCAGCCATACGGCGTAGCTGATAGCAATCATCGCAAGTAGATAGGTGGTAATACGTAAGTCGTAGGCTTCGGGCAACTCAACAATCTTGTGCGGAATGCGCCATCGGCTCCACAAAAACCTAGTGCCCCACAATAGAAACAGTATATAAAGCAACGCAGGACCGTATTCCCGAAAATAAAGACCTTCAAATCGCTCGAGGGCGAAAGGAGCAATAAGTCCACTGACAAAACTGTGCGGAACAAAGCTCGCTTGGTAGTTATTGTAGCTCCGTGATAAGGCGTAGGGCGATCGGAACCAATTATTCCAGTAGGGAAAAAGAGGATTACGATAAACCGCCCACATTTTGTAGAACCAGTATCCGCCGGTCGCGCCCATACCCGCCAAAACCCCGACACCATAGTCAAAGGCTAGCAGGAATCGGTTTGTAAAGCGTCCACCCGGGAGGGCAGGCAGCAAAAGGGCGACGCAGGCACCTACAGCGTACGTGGAATTGGTCAGCTTAAGCCCCGCGCCTAAGCCCATAATAATCCCGGACAGGAAAAGCCCTAAAATACGGCGGCGGCGCGTCGAATGGTCCAGCGACCAAAAAATACCGAGAAGAGACCCGAACACAAAGAGGCTTGTGATGTTGTCGCCCATCAACGTACCTAATTCCCCGATGTTCTGGGCGCCCAAAAGTCCAGCAAACGCTATCAAGATTTGGGTCCAGGCGCTATGGACGCGAGAGGGTATAGGTAGCGCCCGACGGACGATGGCAAGGATTAGAATAAAATTGAGACCTTGCACAGCTCCAATGGTAAAGCCAGCAATCCGCGCGGGCCAGTAACGGATAATGTAATAGAACGGGACATCAAGAAAGGGGTTATAGTAACTTTGTAGACCCGCTGGCGCGATATTCTGAACGACATGGCCGGTGATCCATGCGTACGGGTCGTAGAAATGGTAGTTCAAAAGATCCCAGTCGGCATCTTGCCCAAGAACCAAAACCATCGTCCCGAAAAATACCGGAACGACAATACACGCCCACAGCACAAGACGTCGCTGCCTTTGGTCAACAGCAGTTGCCTGTGGCGTCGAGTGAAAAACATTCATAGGGGGGACCTAACAGTTGTCTTATGATTAATTGGGGTTTTGTTGTCTTGGTAATGCCAGATATGTAGAAAACACCACCGTTCTAAATACCCCGTTCTCCGAGGCCATGTAGTTTAGAGCCAGACCCGCTCAAAATCCTGCGCCCCCAACAAGAACCGGCAATTGATGACGCAGTGGTTATAGGCACAAACACTACATAAACGCCATTATTGCCAAGACCACCACTGTCGTTGGCGGCGTGATATCGACCCAATTCCCGCGCACGCCCTGTTAAAGGCCGGAAGTAAAGAAATGTAAGACGGCGACTAATGGCCCATGTTGCGGCCGCAGCCGCCAGAATGGCCACGACCTGTGCAAAAATCGCCATAACGCCGCGCCTAAACGTCGGGCTCCACACAATCGTCGTGTCCTCACAAAAACCGCCAAGACCTATAGTAGCAAAAGAGTAAAATAAAAATCCATACAGCGACGCCCTTAAAACCAAGACGCCAACATTAGGCTTCCCCGGTCTGCGATAAGTGTTCACCGAGCGCTGATGGCGAGCTTTGCTGGAGATAGATCAACATTTTGGCTTCGCGCCGGCCGCGCGTCACAGTATCCAAGATAATGCCGGTCGTAAGACTCAAAAAGGCCAACAACATTATGCCCATGGCCAAAATCGCAGTAGGGAACCGGGGTACGCGGCCAGTGGTAAGATAATGAAACACGACCGGAAGGCCGAGCACCAAAGAGAGGCTTGCCAAAATAACGCCAAAAACCGAAAAAAACAGCATGGGGCGTTCGTGCTTTGTCAGGACGCTAATCAGCCAAAGAATGCGAAAACCGTCGCGGTAAGTGCGCAGCTTGCTCTGGGATCCAGGGGGCCGACCACGATAAGACCCCTCAACATGAGTAATCGGCATCGCAAGACCTAATGCGTGGACAGCAATCTCGGTTTCAATATCGAAGCCATCGGCCAGCGCCGGGAATGATTTCACAAACCGGCGCGACAAAACTTTATAACCGGATAACATGTCCCGAACGCCATCGCCAAACATCCAGCGCACAATAGTGGTTAGAAGTGCATTGCCAAAGCGATGACCCGGACGATACGAAGTGAAGCCTTCTTCGCGCCGCACGCAATTGACGAGGTCATAAGGACCACTCGTGGCAATTTCCAGCATGCGCGGTGCAATATGCGCATCGTAAGTATTGTCCCCGTCAACAAGCACGTATAGGTCGGCGTCAATATCACGGAACATACGCCGCACAACGTGACCCTTGCCCTGTTGGTGTTCCTCTCGAACAGTTGCCCCGGCCGCCCGAGCTATTTGGGAGGTGCCATCAGTTGAGTTGTTGTCATAAACGAAAATCTGCGCGAGTGGCAGTGCCCGCTGAAAGTCAGATACTACAGAACCGATGCTTGGCGCTTCGTTATAACACGGAATCAGCACGGCAATAAGCCCGCGGTTCTTCATGGCTTCATAGGTTTTTGTTGTGGAATGCGACAAAAACAACTCTTCTTCCAAAAAGAGGTTGCCCAGGATCGGACAGCGCCCCCACATTATGCATAAATATCTGTGCGACTGAATGTACAGGCTTTTAGGTCATCGTTCAATGCTTACCGAGGATGTCGCTGTCACTTTTTCGCCATTGGCCCTTCATGCCAGAAAATGCGGTAAAATGAAGGCATTCAAAAACCTCAGAAAGCTCATTCGATCACGCCAAGCGGCGCCAGTAACCGAAAAAAATACATAAGCCGCTGACACTCACGCGAATGAACCCGCCACCGCCTACCAAACAAACCGACCCGCAGCGGTTGATGGAGTGCGCCGGACACCGTGGTTTCGTTATATTCTGTTTTCCACAAATACGGCTCGCCCGCGAAGCTGCATGCCCGATTGTCCGAGCGCTAATAGCAAATTCCCATATGGCGGTCTCATCGCCCGCAAGTACGGCAAGCACACGAGAGCACTCATGAGATGCGCGCGGTGTGCGGCGGCCGTGTTCTACACCATGGCGGTGGCGCGCCGACGTTGGGGCCCGTAAATATGGCTGCAAGACCGCTGTGTCGCCCCGCAAGCGGTCTGGCGTGATCGCCCGGGTGTCGGCTGCGATGCGAGCCGCGCTCGGTCGTATGGGCAAGCCATAGGCGCGGCTCGCCGTTACCCATGATGTGTTGCAGCGCAGGCACCCCCCGGGGGGGGGTGC